>CALZHW010000076.1 GCA_945787125.1 uncultured Ectothiorhodospiraceae bacterium | reverse complement strand
CAGCCTCTAACACTACACGGGGCATCCCCTCACGATATGAAGGCAAAACCACCACATGACACATCTGTAACCAAGGCTTGATGTCGGCTTGCTCACCTACATATTCAACAGCCCCCTCAGCTTGCCAATGCATTATTTCGTCATCCGACAACGCCGTCATATTGCTCACACCTCCAGGGCCTGCCAATAGGCAACGTACGTCGGGGTGATTGCGGCGTATTATTCGCGTTGCCTCGACATATTCACGCACGCCCTTATCACCAATCAAACGCGCTACCATCAGAAAAATTAGCGGCTGACCCACAGGCAAAGGAGTATATGTAAAATCATTAGTATCGATACCAGAGCCGGGCAGGGTCACGATAGATTGCTCACCGGTCAGGCCCTTATGGTGAAACAGCTGTCGATCTTCATCGTTCTGAAAAAAGACCTTGTCAGCGCCACGCATGGCAAAACCATAGACCTTACGTACAAGACGAAACAACAGGCGTTCATGCATAAAAAGAGTGCCCAAGCCAGACACATTGTTGGCATAGGGGATGTTCAATAATCGACACAATGTACCAACATAAAAATTCATCTTAACCGTAAAATTAAACACATAAAATGGTCGTAGTCGTCGTAATTCCGAGGTAATAAACAACAACACACGCAGCTCTTTGATGACTGAGGTGCTCTCTCCTTCAAGGGGAATGGGAATGTATTGGATGCCCAATGCCATCAGCTTGGCTGAATATTTATCCTTCGGCGCCATACAAGTCACACCATAGCCTTTAGAGATTAGCGCAAGTATGGTGCCCCGACGAAAATTATAGAGATACCACGAAGTATTAGCAGCCAGCATGACATTAAGTGTTTGTTGGCCTCTTATTCTGGAACGTTTATGCATGATTATCCGACCTACGATAACGAAGCTGATGAATATGGCATTCAGCTGCAACGCAAATTACAAAAATTGTAATAAATGGAAAGCGATAACGAGCCACGGTGCCATAATTAAACACTACAAGGCCATAAATCGAGCACGACATGACGAGAAAAAACAACCAAAACATCAGCCTTTTTGGAAATCGCAACCAGGCTTGTCGAATAAGCATAAACAAAATGGCCACCATGCCAATGTTTTCGATTGATTGTATAAATTGAAGAATACCGCTAGCTTCCCATAAAAATGGCTTGATGAGAAAATACAAGCCACTGGTCGTACCCGTATTCAAGAAATCACTCAGGCCAGCAATGAGTTGAATGGCCTCTGCCTGACCGCCGTCCTCCATAAACATCGCTGCTCGATAGTGATTGAGAAGCGGCTGTGCAACAGGAAATGCCGCCACCATACTAATAACGCTAATGCCCAGAAATAGAATGACGCGTCGTGGTGTCATGCCATTCTTGTTAATCCCCAAAAACAGGTAGACGAACAATAACGGCGCCATTATGTATAAGTTTTGAAACTTTATAAAATATAGCGGCACCAGCCACATAAATGCCATGATGCGATAGTTTTTGATGGCGCAATAAGCCGCCATGATCATACTCACCGCAATTAATGTGTCTCTTAGAGAAAGCCCGGAGTAGAGTGCAAAGCTAGGATAGAGCAGAAAAAACGACGCAGAAAAAGGCGTTAAAAACTGCCGTTTATATAAAAATCCAAATAGTAGAATGTAGACAAACTTATTAAAAAAACCCAAGCTCTGAATCGTTTCGGTAAAAGGCAAAGGGATAAAAGCGAGCATCCAAGACGCGGCACCCACGGTGCTCTCCGCTGATACCATTTCACCCCCTCCCTCTCTTATCGATTGAACTGCACCCCAATAGCGGAACTGATCCCCCATATAACTCGCCGAAAAGAGAACGTCGTTGAGGAAAAACGGGATAAAACTATGGGCTGCCAGCAAAAACGTATAGTGGTGGGGTAGCTTTGCCCATACAGTTACAAAGTAAACGGCAAGCAAACACATAAATAAGTTTGGTAGATCCGCTAAAAATGTAAATTCCAAAGCCCTGACTTCCTTGCGTTACTTTATGTTCGACGTGGTTTTGAGCCACGCATTAAGCATTAAAATATTCCATAGTGTGCTGGCTTGATTGGTCTTACCCGAAAGGTGTTGTTGCCAAACGTTACGCACAACCAGAGGATTTAAAAGACCAGCTTCCTTAAGCTGTTGTGGATTCAGTAAATTTTCCGCCCACTCTCTCAGCGGGCCACGCAACCATTCATCCAGTGGTATAGCAAACCCCATTTTTGGCCGCTCTATCAAGTGCTCTGGTATGTGTTTAAACAGTACTTGGCGTAAGATCCACTTGCCCTTACCATTGCGAATTTTTGTATTTATCGGCAAGCGCCAAGCCATCTCAAACACTTTGGGATCAAGAAAGGGAATGCGTGTTTCCAGGCCACAACTCATGCTGGCACGATCAACCTTCACCAAAATATCATCTACCATATAAGTCAACACATCGGTCAGCATCATCCACTCTGCTGATGACAGGTCTGGAGTATCGTTAAATTGATTAATAGTATTTTGCTGAGAGAGCGGTTGCGCCAACAACGCCTCAGGCAAATGGCAAGTTGAGGTTAATTTTCCATAAAGCGCATTAATATTATTTGCCGCTAACGCATCAGCGAGCTTGTGTATTTTGTCCCCGAAACTACGCACTCGTAATCGAGCAGGCACAACGGGCGATAATCGACTCAAAAGTTGATCCCATGCCTGTGGTGAGCAAGAACGTAACATCTTGGCGATACCAATACGTATGGAGACAGGAAATTTTCTGACTTTCTGCCAGACTCTTGGCCCCCAATAATGACGGTTATAACCACCAAATAATTCATCTCCCGCATCACCAGTTAATGCCACGGTTACATAGTGGCGAGTCATTTGTGAGACAAGAATATTTGGAATCTGCGACGAGTCAGCAAAGGGCTCATCATATTGGTATGGCAGACTAGGAATAATGTCTAACGCCTGCTGCGAACTTACCATTAACTCTGTATGTTCTGTGTGTAAATGATTTGCAACATCTCTCGCATAAACGGCTTCATCAAAACGCTTATCGTCAAATCCAATTGAGAAGGTTCTAATCGGGTCTGCACTTTGCCGTTGCATCAATGCCACAATCAACGATGAATCGACACCACCCGATAAAAACGCACCAAGGGGGACATCCGCTTCCATGCGCAATCCCACAGATTCGAACAAAGTCCGCTCGAGCTGCTCCGTTAATACTTCATCTGTGCCACAAAGAGGGTCTTGTTTAGCAGTAAGCGCAGACTCGACTGCGGACCAAAATGCGCTTGATGTGGGAAGATGCTCGGAGTCTATCTCGTTTCGCGTAAAGGTAAGCAAGTGTCCAGGTAGAAGTTTATAGACCTTGTTATAAATACTCGCCGGTGCGGGCACATAACTAAACTGAAGATAATCGCGCAAGGCATTGCTATTAATTTCACCTTCCCAGTCAGGGTGTACACGTAGCGCTTTAAGCTCAGAGCCAAACAATAATGTGCCGTTCGCATAACCGTAATAAAGAGGTTTTTCACCAAAACGGTCACGGGCAAAAGCCAATGACTGCTCACGCCGATCCCAAAGGGCAATAGCAAACATACCGTTAGCTATTTTCAGCGTTGCCTCCAGTCCCCAAATTTCGATCGCCGCCAGTAGTATCTCGGTATCAGAGTGTCCGCGCCATGGCAGCGCTCCAACGGATTTTTTTAGCTCAGTTTTAATCGTTCGGTGATTATATATTTCACCGTTGAAGACCAGTACATAGCGTCCGGAAGCAGAACACATCGGCTGGTGACCTTCAGGACTAAGGTCTAAAATGGCAAGCCTAGCGTGACTAAGCGCAATTCCGCACGTTTCGTCCACCCAAGCACCGCCATCATCCGGCCCACGATGCCGCAGCGAATTACTCATGCCGCGCACTGTCAGTTCCAGTGAATGGTTGCCGCGCGAACCGAAAAAACCTGCTATGCCACACATATGTTTTATTGTCCTGTTGTCTTAATATGGGGTGCGTAACTAATATTGAAAATACACTTAACACTAACGTAAATTAAACTTGGCTTTTAAGTTTCATAGCCACCTTAAATTAGTGCGTCACGGTATTAATCGGTCTCTTTGAGGGAAATATTGAGTGATTTCGTAAAATTGAAACCGGAAGCAGTCAAAATGCTCGATTGTGAGGGAGAAAGGAGTGTTGCTTTATTTTTCAAGCGTTGAATAAGCTAAGAGCTTCTTCCTGCGCACGACCAGAGTTGATAATAATTAAGTGCGAATGACTACGTGTTATTGAGTAATTATGACGCCGTAATCGGACAAATTAAAGGTTAGCTGAGTAGATACAGAAGTTTTTCAAATAAAACGACTCAACACTTGATTAAATCCAAAGTAGACTGTGTCATTTTTTCATTAGTGTATTTGCTGCAATCAAATTCATTGACATCTGGACTAATATTCATAATCCCATGGCACCATTCTTCCGCACAAAAAGTATTAAAGCCCACATCTATAAATTCACTTGGTATTTGCAGCTTCGCGTAGGCATAAGTTGTAAGACCAGCCATTTTTGCTTCAAGCAGTGAGTAAGAAAACGATTCTTTCACTGATGCATGTATATATATTTCATGGCGATGCAGTTCAGATAGCACTTTGTCATTATCTAACCTTCCAAGAAATTTTACTGGCAGATGATTGCTATTAACAAAATTAGTCAATAGTTTTTTGTCTGGACCGTTCCCAATAATAGTTAACGTATACTCTGTATCTCTTTCATATAAATTTTTAAATACACTCAATAAGAATAAAATATTTTTCCTTGCCTCTAATGTACCAGAATAAATAATCGATTTACAGGCGCGAGTTATTTCATTGAATTTGCGAAATTTTGATTGATTGATTCCCAGCTCAATAACATCAATATTTTTTGAAAGGGAGCCGGAGAAATGCTCGTTGGTAATATACTCATGGTAGGGGTATGAAACTGTTGCAACCGGGTGAGCTATTTTATTAATAATTCGCATCTCTTTTTTACGAAACATTTTTTGTTGATCTTCAGTGATTGATAATGCCTGAATGTTATCGCTCCATACGGCATGAAGCATGGATATTGATGGAACATCTGAATTCCACGACAAATAGATGTCCTCAAAAATCAGCATATCTACTTTTTTTTCGTAAAAATATTTATACATAACTTTAGTAAGATAAGCCTTATATAAAAAACCCAACGGAGCGTAAACAGTATTCACAACTTTTTCAACCAAGTGGGGAAGATACTTAAACCAAATAGGCAAGTTGTCTAAAGTGATGATTTCCACTTTCCAGCCTAGGCTGCGGAGTTCATTCTCAATATTTCTAGCGTGAAAAAATGCACCGCCAGTTCTGTTAAGGAAGCCGCCGTAATAAATCATCACAGTTTTCATTGCTAATAATTAATCCTCTTTTATTACTCAAGTTTCGGAGTTAAAAGTTGCAAAAGTACCATCTTGCAGCACCCGTAGCGGCAAAACCTCGAAAAAAAATTCTTGATATCATTATCATTTGAAAAAAATGTTTACCAAGTCATCAGATCCCTAAAATATCAAAATGCCTTTCAATGACTTCCTGTTCTGAAAAAGGTTTAATAGCCTCTTGCAGAAGGTTCATTGGAATTGGAGACTTGATGGCCTTTTCAATGCCAGCAGCCATTGCGACTGGATTCCTTAGTGGCACAAGATAACCGTATTTATCTTCCTGAATAACTTCCCGAGGACCGGTGGGGCAGTCTGTTGATACTGGTGTGCATCCACACATCATTGCTTCAACCAGAACATTAGGTAGGCCTTCAGCATAAGAGGACAATACAAAGATATCCGCACGACTAAAATACTTCAGAGGGTTTTCTACATGTCCGAAAAGCTTTACTACTGAACCTAGATCCAATTCATCTATTAGTACCTGGAGTTCGGATCTCATGGGGCCTTCCCCGAAAATGACTAGCTTAGCCTTCCTCAACTTCGTTAGCTCTTTCATGGCCAGGATCAGGTCTGGAAACCCCTTCCGTTGTGTCAATGTGCCTGCAGCGACAATGAGTGGTTCGTTTTTAGCCACAAACCATGTGTCATCAACCGACTCAATCAACTTTTTCTGTGAGTTGTGATCATTGACTATGTTGTAAACGCAGGTATGCGGCGGCGACTTGAATACGCATCTATACTGATCAACCATGTCTTTGGAAACACAAGTCAATGCGTTCGCCCTTGGCATGACTACGCGCATAAAAAGCTTCTGAATCCAGCGTTTAGTGAAAGGTATGTTCGAATAGGTATCGGATGGAGGCACCCTTGATGAGCCACTAATTTTTGCCTTTGATCCAGAAATAATCGCCGCTAGCAGAACAGTCCCATTGAGATGATCTTCAGCAGAAAAAACGACAGCAGGGTTATTTTCTTTGAGGTAACGAATCACTGGAATAAGCATAAGGGCTACACGTGGCTTATTTAACACAAGCACATTAACGTCTTCTACTATTGGCAACTTACACCCATGATTTATTTGCCCAATAACTAAATCCACGTCATGGCCCGCGGCTGCTAAAGCACGCGCAAATCTAATTTGCGCAAGCGGAACGCCGGCAATACCAAAAACTGGTGTAATGACACAAATTTTCATTTTTTTCTCATTCACTTGCTTATCTCTTCCCATTTTTAATCGCATTCAAAAACTCTCTCAACTAAGCTGATCGGCTAAAGTCGGTAGTTAAAACCTTATCGTGGAAAATCAAATGCCGTCTGCAAAGAAACACACTGTGAGGTGTTTCAAGAGCTCATAATGTTTTCAAGGCGCAATTTAGCCACCTCAAACGAGTACACTGCCTCATAGATTGCACGAAGTTCGGGGTCGAAAGGGCAATTGACAATTTCATCGGCCGTCTCAATGGCTGCGACGAAGTCATCTGCTGAAAGACATACGCGTCCAACTCTATCTGCAATATCTTCGTATCCTGAGAAAGCTTCAGGGGTACCAATGATTTTTTTTCCGAACATCAACGCCTCAGCAACTTTGGTTTTCATTCCTGATCCATCGAATATGGGCGCAATCACAAAGTGGGCGTCCAGATACCACTGCGCAAGACTTTCAACCCCTCCGACGACCTCTACCTTCCCTTTAATCTCCAATTCATCCTTAAACTCTTCGAATCCCTTGCCGACGATGTATATCTTGATGCGAATGTGCGGTGCAATGTGCTTGACGAACCAGGAGATGCCCGCCCGATTGGCGTAGAATGTGCCACCCACAAAGAGTGCAAATTTTTCCAACGAAGGTGCGTGATTCTTGGCGAAATCAATCGGTAATATGTCTTGCATCGCCATCGGAGATATATGGCTTGCTGAACTACCATATACCCGTTGAAGTAAGAGACTATCCCGTTCACTAAGGCATATAATTTTGTCGCTGTATTCAACCGACTTTCTCTCAGCCAAATAATTAACTAGCAGAACGGCCAAGCTGCGGAAACCTATTTTTTGCCTAAATGACCCCATGAAGAATCTCGCCTCCACATTATGAAAAAAAGTGGACACTTCGACTTGCGGTAACTTTTGTTTGATCACTTTAACGATGCCACCAAGGTTAGAACCATCAACAAATACCTTATCAACATTTTCAGATTGGATTGTTTTTAGTAGATTTACAACTGCATCATCATCCACACCATCGAAATGGCCCCTGAAAGCATTGAGGATAGATTTCACTCCCTGTAAACGACGACGTGGCAACTCAAACAGAATCAAACTCTCACCATACATCTCTTTGAGAGTGTCATGATTTAGTTTACACAACAGTTGACGACCACCAGAAGGATGTTTTTCCAGTGTGTTCGTTATTAACATAATATTATTATTCATGGCAACTCAGTGCTGTGGGTTAATAGTCAAGATAAACAATCATAATTACTTGTTGATTTGATCGTATAAAGCCGTATTTACAAGTACGCAATCGAGTTCATTCAAAGATAAATTATTGTTGCGCGTTATTGGGTACATACCGCTCACTGAGAATCCTGCCGCCTCAAATGTGGAGAGCGATTGTTTATAACTCGGCGTGTCATTGTAAACGGCGATGAGGGATACCTCAGAAAGAATGCATCTAATGTTAGGTAGTATCGAATGTCCCCCTTTAAACACCTCCAAGTCATATCCTTGAGTATCCATTTTCAGAAAAAGATTAGACTCCGGGATCAGGCCTTCCGAATGACATTCATCTAGCGTTTTAATAGTGATCTTCTGCTTGTGATCAACATGGCTATTAGCCCAACGTTCAAGCGCAAAATCACTAGGAGATAAAATAGATGAAAAGGATGTATGTTTCGAAACATTAATGATTGCCTCACCTGAGGCTGCTCCAAGTGCGAAATTGTAAACGAACCAGTTGTCATCTAAGGAAGAAGCTGCGGACAATTTATCGAATGCGTCTTTTACCGGCTCAAAAGAAGAAATTTTTCCACGAAAATCAATGCTACGTAGAAACTTTCCAAATTGACCCTCATTTGCACCAACATCAATAATTGTATCGATTTGATATTCGTTAATAACTCTGTGCAAGTGTGAACGCAAGTTGTGCTGACCAGAAAAATGTACAATATCGTAGCCAATTTTAAGGTTAACAAAATGTCTTATACTATCAATAACTCCCTTCACTTTACCAATTCTCCTTATAATGAATTTTATGAGCTTTTTATTTTTCTCAAATAAGCCCTTAACTGAGCGGATAAAATTAGTCGCAGCAGGGCTCCCGCAAAAAACCTAGTGAATATAATCTTTGGGTAGTGAGAGACTGCTTCAATAAGAAACTTAAAAGCATCTAACCTTTGAATAGAGGGCAAGTCTATTGCTGCCATAACAGCTATTATTGCCCTTGAGAAAGAATATTTCTTATGACTCTCGAAGAACTTCAACACCTGCTTCCTTCCATCAAACATTTTCATTATATTTTTTGAAATATTTGTATCATGTTGTCTATACTGAGCCAGCACACCGTCGACAACTTTTAACCTAAAGCCCTTTTCAGTGAGTGCCAACCACATGTACCAATCTTCAATATATAAACCTTTGGGATAACCACCGATGTCTTTCAAACACCCGAGCCTAAGAAGCTGGGTCGGCGCAATTATCGTTTGCTTCCGCATAATAATTTCGTCAAAGGTATAGTATCTGACAGGAGGGTTTATAGTGCTGATTACCTGTCCTGTTTTATCAATTAACTGGCAGCCGGCAAACACTCCAGCAAGGGAAACATCCTTTTCAAGATGCTTGACGAGTAGCAATGTCTTATCTGGAAAAATAATATCATCAGATGCAATCGCTGAAAAATATTTACCTTTAGACCATTCGATGGCCTCGTTAAGGGTTTCAGTTAAGCCTTTGTTCTTCCTTGTTCTAAATTCGAAACGAACAAAACGTTCATCACAAGCTGGGATTAGCCTTCTAATCTCTTCGATAGAACCATCTGACGAACCATCGTCAATCACTATCAACTCAATATTTTCATATTTCTGATTTATTACAGAAAGGATGCAATCTTTAACATACCCCTCGTGATTAAATGAGGGAATTGCAATGCTAACCAGTGGCGCCTTCCCCGTATTTGGATCATCAGTTATCGACATTATTTATCTCCAAACTCGGGTACTCATTAATTATGTATTCTCCTAGTGCTATGGAGCCGATTGCATTCAAATGGTTAGTATCTCGAAAAAGTAGATTCCCATCCTTTGCCATCGCGCAACTGCCTTTACTGCAGAAAAAATCATGTGTTTTGATTATTTTTACACCGGGAACTTGTTGCTGCACGGCTTCGAATAGTTTCATGTACTGCGATGACTGATTGCGATCCTTTATTGAGCACTTAACTATGGAAACGGCACTCCTATCATATTTACATACGTTCGGCTCAAATGGGAATTCAGGAACATCCTCTACCAATAAAACTTTTCTACCTGCCTTGATCAGCGAACCTGCTGTTTCCTTCAAATTTCGCTGTAACAGATCATTATCTATTCCCTTAAACTTTGCCAACCAGCGAGCCTTAATAAACACGACTTTTATATCACTCTCTTGCAAAATAAAATTGAATATTTCATCAAACTCTTCTTTTTCCGTAAAAGGCAGCGCGCCCCTCGCGTAGTAGACGACGTTACTGGTTTCGAATGCCTCTGCAATTCCAACAAACATCGCTTCAGCATGGCTATCGCCTATGATCGCTATGTCTTTTTTGAACGCATCTTTTGATTGATGACAACCGACAAAGCCATTCCATTCTTCGGTTTCTTCATGAATAATTTTGGGTGTACATGGATAATAATGTTCCTCCATGTATTTAAAGAATTCGTTATGCCCAATATCACCTTTATTCACAACGGTGGGGGCCCAGCCGAATCGATCATAGAATCCTTTGCTTGCAAAGCTGAAATAACCCAGCGAACCCGTTATAATCATCAATAAAATAAGTGTCATTGTTATCCGTCGTTTTTTTGCACCCGAGCTTATTATTGGCTTTTCAATAAGCTTATATGTCATCCATGCAAGCGTAACTGAGATTGCGACCGCAATAATTCTTTGCCATGGTGAAATTTCTCCACTTTGCAGGGTTCTTAGGAATGAGAGCACAGGCCAATGCCACAAATAAAGCGGGTAGCTAATCAAACCTACCCCAACTAATAGGCGGTTCGAATACACATGTTTATTCAAGTAGGCATCAGATCCCGCTGAAATAATTAAAACGGTGCCCACCACTGGCAACAATGCCCACAACCCAGGAAACCCATCATCCTTGGTTATAAAAGCAAAGCCGATGAATATGCATATTGTACCGAGTAGGCTTTTTATATTATCTGATGCAACGCCAGAAGTTATCCTGTTATGCAGGGCACGTCTACGGTGCAAAACAACATGTGCCAAAATAGAGCCAATGAGTAGCTCCCAAAATCGGCTGAATGGAAGATAAAACGCTGAAACTGGATTTGTATAAGTCAAATATAGACTCAGTAAAAATGATAATCCGGTTATAAATACGATGGTTTGAATTAACCTGATTTGTTTTATATATGCAGCCCATAATATCAGTGGCCAAAAAATATAGAATTGCTCTTCAATTCCTAAAGACCAAAGATGGAGAAAGGGTTTAAATATAGCTTCCGTGTCAAAATAACTGCTCTCACTTAACAGAACGAAATTTGAAATAAATGCGGCGCCACCAGCAATATGCTTTCCAAGTTGCTCATACTCATTATTGACTAGAAGAAACCAGCCAGCGGCAAGACTGATCGACATGACAAATAGCAGCGCAGGAAAAATTCTCCGGACACGCCTTGCATAGAAGTCAGCAAATGAAAAAGATTCATTTTCCAAACTTTTTATAATAATAGTCGATATTAAATACCCAGATATAACAAAGAAAATATCCACGCCAACGAAACCGCCAGCGACCCGACCAGGGGCAGCGTGAAAAGCTACAACAGCAAGCACTGCAATAGCTCTAAGCCCATCAATATCAGGCCGGTATGTAAGATGTGAAGATCTCATTTATCTGTATTCCAGCGTATTTACTTCCTAAGACTCAAATGATTTCAAAAGTGCAAACACTTGAACAATCATCCGAGAATACAATTTCAAGCGGTGTACAACTTTGTGAGAACGCGCCTTCTAGCGCTTCTCCAAAACTATTTTTCTTTGTTGTGCGCTAATAAAGCGAACGTAAGCATAGGGCGATAACGATCAGTATTTTCATCCATATAATGAGTTCCCAATTTAACCTTTCGCAAATTTTCGTCTTAGCCAGCTATTCAAATCAAGCAGCTGGTCGAGTCGTCGCAGGCTATACATAGTTATAATGAAGGTTATCAGCGCGCCGAAGATATAGGTGACGGGTGTTGATACACTTGACAGCCACATGATCCCGCCACCTGATAACAGCAATACCAGCGTCAATATCAGATTTCGTTGTGTTGGCACAAAACTAATTGATTTTCTGGCTATACAAAAAATTACGCCTAAATGCAGCATATAAGCCAGCAAAAAACCAATGCCCAAGATTAACAAGCCCCACTGGCTAATGCCCACTGCAATCGCGACTAAGTAGACTGCATTCCAGGTGAATTCCGTCGCCAGGAAAACATTGCCACGACCTTGTGCCAAGAGGATAAAACCCATCGGCCAACTCGCGATTTTTACTATGTCACCAAGCACCTGCCAACGCAGCAGATCAGTTGCTGGCGCAAAGCTTTCAGCGTAGAGCAAATGGATTACCCATGGTGCCAGCGTAAGCATGGCTAGCAAAACTGGCCCAGCCAGCAGCAGCGCCATTTCAGTTTGATCGTTCACGAGTTGGCGTGCTCGCGGATGATCAGTTATCACTGCGGTGAGACGCGGATAATAATCAGCTCCCATTGCACCCAGTACAAAGCCGATGTAGGTCATCGAGACTGCCCATGCTGCTTGAAAATAACCACTAGCATCAAGCCCGAGTTCATTTAACACCATGGAACGTGCCGCGAGTTGTGTCCCCAGGGTCAGCAGTCCAGCCCCCATAAAGGGAATTCCAATCTTTAGCATTAGCTGCCATTGTTGGCGTATGGCTTGCCAGTCATGAGGTGATTGTGTTTTTGGCAGCTTTGAGGCGTAGTACATTGCCACTAGTACGCTAGTAGCGGGTGCAGTGAGCACAAACCACAGTACACCATCTTTGCCCAACAAATACACAGCTAAAATACCTACACAAGCACCAACAAACGCACTGTAGACATTGACGCGGGCGAGGTCGCCAATTCGACGGAGTCCTTGCAACAAGGCTGTTTGTGACCCAGCAATTAAAGTAAATAAAATCCCAAGCCCCAGCCAGCCGACATCTGCTGCATGCACCGTATCCTCAAACACGAGCTTTGCAAGCGGTTCCCGAAACAACCAAAGCATCCCCATACCAGTAATACCTAGCATCAAATTCGCCAGCCAAAGTGTACGGCGCACGATACTTAACGTGGCCTCATCACCTGCGGATGCCGCCAACTGGCGCACACCACTCGTGGCTAGTCCACAACCGGCGATGGTGGATGCTAAGCCTATGATGTTCTGGTAAATGCCCATCAAGCCAATACCTGCAGGCCCTAGTAACACGGCTAACGCTTTCACCTTGAGGATACTGATAGCGATGTTAATGACTGAACTGCCACCGATGATGGAGCTTGAGCGAAAAATTTGGCGATGAGAGTTTTTCTCATTGCTCATAAAGTGGCAATAACCTTTTGTACTGCCTTACACACTTGCTTTACATCATCTATAGAGAGGTGCGGCCCTATTGGCAGGCTCAGCACCTGATTGTGTATCATTTCTGTGATCTGATAATTTTGATCGCTCCAACTCGCATATGCTTGTTGTTGGTGCGGTGGTACTGGGTAATGGATTAAGGTTTGCACACCCACTTCAGCTAAGAATTTTTGCAGTACATCACGCTGATTACAGCGCATAACAAACAAGTGCCATACATGCTGTTCGTTGTTTTCCCATTTTGGCAGTTGAATTGCTGGGTTTTTAATGCCTTCAATATACGTTTTGGCAATAGTTCTTCTCTGTGTTATCTGTTCATCTAAATGCTTCAATTTCACTCGCAGCATAGCGGCTTGTAGCTCATCTAAACGACTGTTTACCCCTTGGTAGATATTTTTGTATTTCTCATGTGAGCCGTAGTTACCTAGTGTACGTATTGTTTCTGCTAATTCTGCATCGTTGGTCGTTACGGCCCCAGCATCTCCCAGGGCGCCCAGATTTTTACCGGGGTAAAAACTGAAGCCAGCGGCGTGACCCCAGTTGCCGGCCTTTTTTCCACCAATGCTTGCGCCGTGTGCCTGCGCAGAGTCTTCCAGCACTAAGAAATTATGCTGCTGTGCGATTGTCATGATGTTTGGCATATCTGCTAGCTGGCCATACAAGTGGACGGGAAGAATCGCGCGAGTATTTGCTGTGATTGCTGCTTCAATATTGGCGGGGCTGATATTAAAACTTTGAACATCCGGCTCGACCAACACTGGTTTTAAACGATTTTCGGTGATGGCCAATATAGTGGCAATATAGGTATTGGCGGGAACAATGACCTCATCACCTTCTTTTAATTTGCCCAGTTGTTTCCATGCACGCAACGTGAGGGTCAAGGCATCGAGACCATTGGCAACACCAATACAATGTTCGGAACCGCAGTAGCTTGCGAATTCTTGTTCGAACGCGGCCAACTCACTGCCACCAATATACCAACCTGAATCGATCACATTGGTGCACGCATCAATTAATTCTTGGCGAATCGTGTGATTAATTGCTTTGAGGTCTAAGAATGGGACCGTCATTTAATTTGTCCTTACGCAAAAAAGCCGTCGTCGGCAATTGACATTATATTTTTCTGATTTCATATAAATATTAATTTTAAATTTTTCGAATGACTTTTGCAGGAGAGCCTGCAGCCAGGCAGCGCGCCGGAATCGATTTAGTGACTACAGAGCCGGCAGCTACCACGCAGTGATGGCCAATGGTTACACCTTTCAAAACCATCACGCGACTTCCTAACCATACATTATCACCAATAACCACAGGCGCTACTTTTCCACCTGAGGATTTTCTATTCTCAGGATTAATTTCGTGAAAATCGGAATCAATGATTGTGACTTGATCGCCAATTTGGCATCCTGCACCAATAGATATATTATCGCAGGATATTATTGACACATTATTGCTGGTTATCGTAGCCGAACCAATAGAGATAGACGCCCCTGATGTTCTTGCTTGAAGTAGGATTCGTCCGTTTCCTAACATTGGTGCTTTTCGATATCCAAGTGAAACCCCAGCGCCAATTGAAATGTCGCCGCACCCATCTAAACGAACCGGAACATTGAATTCACTCGAGCGATGAAGTGAGCAGTTATTACCATAAATCCATGCGGACATGCGAGCTGATATTTTAAACAATGCATTCAAAACATAAGCCTCATAAGTGCAAATGAATCGTCTTAATATTTGTTTTATTAGCTCCATTAATTGTTTATTTCTGATATGACTTCATGATCAAGAAACAAAACGTTCATAGATTGCTACTTTTCCAGGCTATGAATTCATTATAGTCCCGAATATAATCAGCGGCTTCATATTGATGAGATGCAAGCACAAGCAGCACTGCATCTAGTGAATATTTGTACTGGATTCCCCATACTCCTGGTTTTATGTGAATTCCAAGCGTTGGGTCAGAAAGAATATATTCTTCACGTTTCACGCCATCGTCCAATATGACATTTACTGAACCATGCGTAGCAATCAAGAGCTGATGACACTCTTTGTGAGCATGTGCCCCTCGAACCTTACTGCTTGGGACGTTATGCACCATAAATATACGTTTCGGTTCAAAGGGTAATTCTTTGAAACATTCGCCAACGATCAAGTCACCGCGTATATCCTTAATATGCTCCAGCGAGTATAAAACTGGCCCGCAGAACTTCTCTTCGTCTAAAGCGATAGATTTAGATGTTTGATGACTTGATGTGTTTGTATATCCAGTTATTTTTGCAGGCACCCCCTTCACAATTGCGTTAACAGGCACATCCTGTGTTACCACTGCACCCGCTCCCACCATGGCGTATTCGCCTATCGTGATACCCGGTAGTATTACTGCTCCACCACCAATGGATGCGCCGCGGCCTATGGTTGTCACAGGGCGTTTTTCTGGGTAGACCTTAGAGCGAGGAAACTTGTCATTCGTAAAGGTTGCATTCGGTCCAACAAATACATCATCATCGATGCATAAACCATCCCACAATTGCACACCCGACTTTATCGTGACGCGATCACCTATTACTACGTCGTTTTCAATCAAACAGTGTGAACATATATTGCAATCAGCACCTATTTTGGCGCCGGGGAGTACAACTACAAACTGCCATATCCTAGAATTCTCACCGATCGTTTCACATTGCACGTCGGAAAGTGGATGTATTGTTACTGACATTTATGCAATTTCCTTTAAACGCGCTCACGGTTTTTGTGATGCTCGTAAATTATTTCACGAAGAGCAGTCACGTTTCTTTTATTGTTGCTTGTGGCTTACAAGCTTTGCATGCGATTAGGCTTTAAAGACGGATGTCGGATTTTTCAGCGCTCAATGCATAGCAAGCCCTGACGGTTTATTCTAGCTACTATAATGATCAAAAAAAGCAAATATCATGCCCGAATAAAGTACATGGGCTTCCTAAAAGGCATTGTTGGTCAGGCTTGATCTATTGAGTATTAACTGGCTGTTTTGACAATTCAAAATTTTACAATGATGTTTGCATCGAAACCGTAAGTTTTAGTTCTTTTGGGTGAGAATATTTTACGAACCCCAACATGTTATAGCCATCAACTTACCACCAAACTCATTGAGATGATGTTGGAATTTCAGTAGTTCTTTCAATATTTTTTTTGTGGGTCTTAGTACCTCACCTCAATCTACGGGGCTGATTTTTTATCGTGCTTATAGCCGCTCATCCCGGCAAAACCGAGTCCCGTCTCGGTGCCGCTGATGTTAACCGCACCTTCCCAGTAAGTGCTGTAGATCGTCATGCGCGCATCAAACTCACTAGACTTTATAACTGGCGACAAGATAATATCCACATCTTCGGCTGGCACTTTTACCCGCCATTTCATCGGGTACTTGAGCTTACTCTTCTTGCTGGTCCAGTAGGCTTGGGGTTCAACCACAAAATGATCTTTTGCCAACAGGCTAGTCTCGCTAGCCTTACTATAGGTACCTGAGATAAGTACAGGTTCGCGGTCAGGCGTAAACAATTGATACAGCATGATATCTGCGCCGTCATCTAGCTGGAGTGCAAACCAGTCCCAGCGGAGGGCAGTGGTACGAAAATCACCCCAATGGTGGTCAAACCAGGCCTGACCGGTAACCGCCTTGTCCTGTCCCTTAGGGCCGGCAATACCCGAGACCTGCATCCGGCTTCGATTGTAGTGGTAACTCTTGCCTGCCTGCTTGAAATCCAATAGTCCGGTGCCACCTTGATAGACGGTAGGGGTTATTGATACCAGATCGAGATCAAATAAAAAATCAGGGGCGGCTGAACGCAACTTATCTACGCCGTTGCTGCCCGACATCAACCACCCACCTTGAGAGAAATGGAAGCCTTCTTGGTTGCCAAGAGATGAATTACCCGCATTACGATGCTGATAACTATAGTACTTGCCGGTCTGCTGGTCGACAAATGAGGCATGGATGACGGTATGGGTCGCCAGGGCATTGAGCAGGAAAATAGTGTAATGAAAGCTGTAACGTTTGCCGTCTGAGGATTGCAAATGGCCATTATAATGCCACCACTCAGTATAAGCACTGGGATGTGGCGCGTCATCTTTCGGCAGAGACACCAGCGGCTGATCATGACTGCTCACCTCGTACCAGTCGTGGGCAGACTGGTTAACCGGGACAAACCCACCCCGCCACAACCACAAAGAGCCTCCTGCCAGTAAGAGTAACAATGCAATCCCTGAAGTAACTTTGATGAGACGTAAGCGGTGTGCATTGCCACTAAGCCGTTTTTTATATCTGGACTTGCTTCTCTGTTGTGATCTCAATTTTGCCATTATTTACTTGGCGTATGATCGCCACCCTCGTTTTTATGTCATATCAGTATATGTCCAGGATTTGAGGAATACCTTGATATGAGTAAAGCGATTCTAGCAGAGCGCTAGAACGGCTATATTGAATATTTACTAAGCCAGCAGGCAGCTACCTAAAAATGTCTGCGTGTCACTTGCGAATATATAAAGCGATAATGATGCCAAACGGGACTGGTTAGCTAGACTGGCGACGCTACTTTTCGCAAATTCCAGCTTGCGTTTTAGTGGGAGAACGCGATACGTTACGTGACCCCGCATTGCGTCAATCTGCGCGATTGGATAAAGAGCAAGGAGAGAATCGCTTTGAACGCGGTCAGCGCTGGATTA
>CALZHW010000075.1 GCA_945787125.1 uncultured Ectothiorhodospiraceae bacterium | reverse complement strand
CGCACTTATCGCCGCACTTGCGCCACCGAGAACAGAAGCTAATACAAAGCAGGATACCAGTAAGAAGTTTAACTTCTCGCCGGGGTGTATGCCGGTATGAAGCATCACTAGAATAATTGCCAGAAATCCTAGAGTACTATGCACAATACGCCAACTCCGGAAATTCCCCATGGAGAAACGTGGCCAACGTTTGCGTAATGACAATAAAGCACCGAAGAGCATTACGCTAAGTAGTGAAAAACCACTGACTTGTTTGTTAAAAGAATCCAGCCACAACTGATCCAAGGACCAACCATTTAAAGTTGATTGAGAGTAGGGTAGTGGAGCTAAAATCAGCCCAGAAAATCCCAATAAAAAAACCAATAAAGCAGCTAGTAATAATATTTTTTGAATAGGATTAGTGTTTGATATATCGCTATCGTGATTAATCAATTGAGCGATCAGCGGTCGACATGATAGGCAGGTATTTGCGGCACCCGTCTGTACCGCAAGTCCCTCAATTGTTTTATAACCGTTTTCATACGCTTTGCTGAGTTCACCGCGAGTAATTCCGGCGCACTGGCATACAATACTGCTCTCTGGCCAATCGCTCACGGGTTTTACTTTACGGGTGCGCCACAATTGACCTGTACGGCGAAATCTGATGGCTTGCCAAAGCGAGAGGCGTTTATTGTTGACTACAGCAGTTTGCAGTCGATCCAGCTCGGCCCATTCACCGACAACAACAGCGCCCAGTAATCGACCTTTATGGAGCAGCAGCTTGCGATAACATCCGTTGTCAGGTTGGCTGTATATCAGCTCTTTATCTGCCAGGTAATTTTCTTCAAGGGCCTGCATGGCTTTCATGTCTGCGCTGCAGCCAGCTTGGGATTTAATCCGCGGGTTTGCCCGATACTGAATACAGACAGACCGTCGAGTTTAAGGCGCATAGAAGCTATAGTGCCAGTGTAAACAGTATTCTCGCCAAGAACAGCTTCGGCTGCCACAGTGGCTTGCTCGTAACCCGGCTTAATCCAGCCGTAAACTTTACCTCGGTGTTCTGCGCACTCCCCCGCAGCATAAATAAATGGATCAGAAGTCTGCATTTGATCATTAACAACAATGCCGTGTTTTACTACCAATCCAGTTTCACTGGCCAGCGAAGTATTGGGTGTGATGCCTGTGGCAACTATCGCGGTATCACACGTTAGCAATCTTCCGCTTTTCAGCCGAGCGCCTACTAAAGAATTCTCGCCCAGCAATTCGTCGATACCATCTCCGGTCATCACTTTTATTCCCAGGGCATTCAGATGATTCATCACCATCGCGCTAGCTTCGTCGTCGAGCATGTTGGGTAATAAACGCTTGGCTGATTGCACCACGACAACTTCAGTATTACCATGGCGCATTGCGCAGGCGGCTTCCAAGCCCAGCAAGCCGCCACCAATGATTAAGGTGTGGCGGCTTTCGCCGCGCTTGCATTGTAAATTTTGGATGTCATGTAGATCACGATAGCGATAGACGCCCGCTAATGTTGTGCCGCGAATGGGTGGAATAAAGGCGGATGAACCTGTGGCGAGCACCAGTTGCGAATAGACTTGCTTTATACCATAGGCATCAGTAACGGTTTTATTATCGGGATCAATTGCAACAATGGCGCAGTTTATGTGTTGAATGACGTGCCCGTTCTTTGGGACTTGCAGTGAGTTATTTAACTCGGCTAGGTTCAGTTCGCCCGTCAAGACAGAAGAAATCCTAACCCGGTTATAGGGTTCCCAAGGTTCCGCACCATACATGACAATGGCACGTGACGGCATGCGTTTAAGTATTTGTTGCGCCACTCTAATGCCCACCGGCCCAGCGCCAACTACAATCACTGGCTTGTTTGCCGCATGAATATTTGGTGTAGCTGCCTGAACAATCTGCTGAGATGAGCCGGCAATGTACGCCTCTAACATTGTTATAACTCCCTCTTGTGGAGAGGCTTGCGAAATGACCTGGCCGAAATGAAATCAGGTGAATTTTTTTCTTTTAACTCCCATCTACTACCAATAATTTAACTACTCTGTGAAATTCTCGCTTTTGCTTGTTGCAGCAAGCCAGCGGTGAATATGACGTTGGATGTTGATGTCAGGGCTATCAAACTTGTTGCTTAACTGACTTAAAACAGCGTCTGGCACAGTTTCAAATTCTCGCAGTGTTGAAGATGCAAAATCTCGAACAACATCATCACCGTCCGCTAATGCGTCAACAAGGTCTGGCACCGCTTCAATTGCCTCACTGCCAAACAGGCTTAGCGCAGCGACGGCATGCTGCCGTACATGGACTACTGGGTCTTTCAATGAGGTGGTCAAGGTTGCAATGCTTAATTCAGGCTGTTGGGCTATGCGGCCTAGCGCACCTGCAGCAAAAGCACGTAAATTTGGATAGTCGCTTTCTATTGCTGTGATCAAAGCTGGGATAACGCAGGCTGCATCTTTACCCAGCATGCCCAAAGTACGTGCTGCCTCTTCAGCAACACCAATATTTGGATGATTTAGCGCCGCTTCAAGGCTGGGAATAGCCTTAGCTCCCTGCGTCAAGAAGAGTTTCTTTGTGAGCCTTGATTTTTTTTCATCCGCATTATCTAGATTTTCGATATGTTCGCTAAAATGATTCATAGTCTATCCTTGAAAACTCTAACTTACACGTTAAATGTCCCGACTATTCATTTCAAAATTCATTAATACAAGTCATATTGTTTTTACACTAAGTGCTGAATATTCATGCTTGGTTTCTTAACTCTCATATACTAAGGTAGAAGCAATTGTGAACCAGGGTATGTGACCTAGTTCACATACCAGATAAAATAAATGATCGCACTTAACATTAGGGAGGTTAGTTGGATTATGCTTTATTGCGCAGTCACTTGATTCTAAAGAGGAAATCAATATTCTGGAATAAATAAAGAACAATGAGGACTATTATAATCCTACTAGTCCTGAATATTGAGCCTAGGCATAAATTCGATGACAATCAAGAAAAAATCGCAGGAAAAATTTATATTCGGGAAAAAAATATTTATCTAATGCCAGTCAAAATATATTCTATTTTTGGATAAATAGTAATCGCTTTTATATTTTAAGCGCACTAACCCCGCAGCGAGTAAATATTTCCCGAAAATTATTTGTTAATCTTGATGCTTGAGAAAAAGATGGTATGCAATCAAACTTTTATCGAGATAGGCTTGAAATGATGCATTCTCGCGTTTAGCCAGTCGCTCATCACTAAAGTTGCATTTAATCCGTTTTATCATTCATTCTACCGAAGGTCGACGCCGCATGATGACTTTAAATCGTTTCGCCATCGGTGGATCATTTGCATCTATGTGCGGCAGCATGTCAAACGAGACAGTGATATAGAGGCTTTGTGTGCCCAATAGAGTTTCCTGTCAGATTTTGCAACGCTACCCGCACCATCATCGGCGAGTATCCACTTATGCTGATATTCATCCCAGTTTTCGCACGTACAGTTTTTTGTGGTTTTCGATTGTGATTTTTTTAGATTTTGCCAGATTTATCTTCATATTGGATGGTTTCAAAACTCGAGTGGGCGATATAATGCGTGGTATCACCAACAAGTTCATTTTCCATTTCGATCACACCGTGCAATAAATTATCGCTCACCTGAAAGATTTTTATTTTATCCCACAGCCCTGATTGAGTCATGATTTGATCAAATTGTTCGAGTTTACGGAGGTTGGGGATTAGTGAAATTAATTTGCATTCAAACAAAGCAGTTATGAAGATAATTTATGGAAACGATACAATTGTAACAGGGGCTGGCTAATTGGAGATGGTGTGCAATTAACACCCACTATCGATGGCCTCATGATCTCTTCACTTCTCACTTCTCACTCTCCATTATCAATTCTTTGAAAAATTTTGCTAAAGAACTGGAATTGCATGACGTTACTTCAACAGGAGCATGTAATCAAGATGCTTGAACGATAACCCTTTATGCTTTTTGCGTTCAGCTTGTGAGGAAATTATGCGACAAAGTCTGCAAGTAAAACTCTTAGCTCCTATCACGTTCTTAGTGTCAGTGGCCTTTTGCGTGATGGCCTTTATGGGATATCAAGGGTCAAAAACAGCTATTTTGTCACAAGCAATGATTCAACAAAAACATACTGTAGACGGGATTATCCGCAACGCAACTGCTTGGGTGCATGATCGAGAATTAGAAGTCAATAGCTGGTCCAAAGACGGTATCTATGCTAAATCCTTAGAGGACTCGTTTCTAGGTAAAGCGGCACGCAAAGCAGCCGTGAAAAGGCTCGAAAAACTGCAATCAGACTACAATATCTATGAAAACCTGATTATTCTGAGCAAGGATAACAAGCCCGTTATTTCAACAATCTCCTCTCAAGAGCAATTATCCAAATTTAATTTTGACGCCTTAGCAGGTAATGTTATGACTGGCGAAGTTCAAACTCAGTATACAATTTACAGGAGTGAAATCACATTTAAACCGGTGATTAGCATTATCGTTCCCATTGTAGCGAAAGACATAAAGCAAGGCTTGTTGGTTGCCGTGGTTGATCTGAGCACATTCGGACAAGATTTTATCTCTAGCGCTAAGTTTAATGATTCGGAGGAAGTCCTCTTGTTTGGTGATGACGGGTCGATTTTTCTTGATGCCAATGGTAGCGCCAATAAAAACGTTAGTAGCGAAAGACGTTTGGCTGAATTGGGCGTTGATCTAGGCTCTGCTCGACAAGGAACCAATCTTATCGAATACGAACAGGCGGGGCAAGCAATGCTCGGTCATATTTCATCTATTGAACTGCTAAATGCGAGCGTATTAGTGATGGCAGCTAAAGGTGAAATTGCATTGGCAGCAAGAAATGCAGGTATAAACGGTTTAGTCGTTTCACTAGTGATTGCCTTGATTTTGTTCGCCCTGCTCTATGTCATTATTCGAAAAATTCTCGCACCAATGCGGGATACGGTGCTTGCTCTGCAAGACTTGTCTGAGGGGGCCGGTGACCTGATGGCTAGACTGAAAGTCAAAACTTCTGACGAGATGGGTGAGACGGCGAAGTATTTCAATTGTTTTGTCGAAAAACTTCACGACACCATTTCACAGGTCAAAGACTCAACCAAACAGGTTTTTAATTCGGCTGATCAGGTCGCTGCTGTGACAGAAAATTCCAATCAATTAATTTCTCGCCAAAAACTACTGATCGAACAGATTGCCACTGCTTTAAATCAGTTGGTGGATACATCAAAAAATGTTGCGGAAAACGCCGCACAAGGGGCAGGTATTGCTTCTCTCGCTGATCAAGAGGCTAGTAAGGGTAAGCAAGTCGTTGCGCATACAATTAGCTCTATAACATCTTTGGCAGAAGAGGTACAAGATACTGCTGATATGATCGAGAAGTTAGGTTTGTCCACTGCTCACATTAGTAGTGTGGTTGTAGTGATTCAAGAAATTGCTGAGCAAACCAATCTTTTGGCTTTGAATGCCGCGATCGAAGCAGCAAGAGCCGGTGAGCAAGGGCGTGGTTTTAGTGTAGTGGCCGATGAGGTCAGGATTCTTGCTCAGCGGACTCAATCTGCTACTGGTGAAATCGAAAAAATGATCTTGCAGCTACAGACAGACTCTGAGGGCGCCATCAATAAGGTTGGCACCAGTCGAGTTCGTGCTCACGAAACGGTGACAAGTGCTCATGAGGCAGGTCAAGCCCTAGATACGATTACGGACGCCATGCAGCGTATTTCCGATGTCAATCATCTGATCGCAAGCGCGGCAAAAGAACAGTCAACAGTAGTAGCAGAACTAGATTCAAATGTGACAACGATATATTCAACAGCAGAAGAATCAGAGGCGGGTTCAGCTCAGTTGCTCGACGATTCAATGAAGCTAAAACAACTTAGTGCTCATTTGGAGGCCGTTGTATCGAAGTTTAAGGTTTAACCTCAAAAACTCAGTTGAATCACTATTCACTGCGTAAGAAGCTATGATTCCACAGAAATCTCAAAAAAAGTCCGTCTAATCTAGAGATGGGGCGAAGATTTTACAAAATAACTGTGAAACCAATATTATACAAATTGAATTCGCGCTCAACTGGTCTTTCTAGATTTAATTATTTTATCAAATGGATAGGAAATAGAAGCATGAAGAAAGCATTCGTAGGCATATTGGTTGGGATAGCTATGGCCTCAACGGCAATGATGGCGAACGCAGCAGATTATGCAGGAAAACGCATACTGTTCATAGACTCATATCACCAAGGTTACGCTTGGAGTGACGGCATTACAGCTGGCGTCAATGCTACTTTAAAAGACTCAGGGGCTGACCTAAAGGTTGTCAGAATGGACACTAAGCGTAATAATACTGAAGACTTTAAGGTGCAAGCCGCGGCAAAGGTCAAATCGATTATAGATGAATATAAGCCCGACGTGGTCATTGCGGCTGACGATAACGCGTCCAAGTATCTAATCAAACCTTTTTATAAAAATGCCGCCCTGCCATTTGTGTTTTGTGGTGTTAACTGGGATGCGAGCGTATATGGGTACCCGTACAAAAATGTCACCGGCATGGTTGAGGTTTCTGGGGCGAAAGAACTTGTTGAATTGCTCAGTCAATTTGCAAAGGGGCCTAAAATTGGTGTGCTCGCAGAAGACACCCTGACTGAACATAAAGAAGTGGAAAACTACAAAACCAACCTCAGCATCGACGTTACACCGATTTATGTCACTTCATTTGAAGAATGGAAGAAGAAGTTTGTTGAGCTGCAAAGTCAAGTTGATATGCTGGTGTTTGGCAATACAGCTGGCATGATCGACTTTGATATGGAGGCAGCGAAAGCGTTTGCAATTAAGAACTCCAAAATTCCTACTGGTGCAATTCAGAAAGCAACGGTGCCATATGCGATGGTGGGTTATTTAAAAGTCGCAGAAGAGCAAGGTATTTGGGCAGCGAAATCGGCGTTAAAGATTCTTGACGGCACGCCGGCTTCAGATATTAAGATTGTTAAGAATAAAGAGGGGCAACTTGTCCTTAATATGAAAATTACCCAAGCAGTGGGTGTAGAGTTACCTTACGAATTGATGGAATCTGCTTCTGAGGTGATTGAATAGCAGCTCTGCAAGTGCATGCCAAGCAAGGAAGCATGCTTGGCATGCACTTCGTTTGACCAAGGAAACGACACTGCTACTAGGACAGGCTCCTAGGCTGGCGAAATATGGCAGTTTTGCCTCTATTTAACTCTCCTGCTTTTTGGATAATAACAACTTAAAAAATGGAAAACCACTTGGCTCTTCCGTTTTTCTCTGTGGCCTCAGTGGTTAATAGCTCTTCTCTAGATCAAGAAGATCGAAGCATTGAACCACTGAGGGCACAGAGCACACAGAGTAAAACAAAATCCCCCGGGAGATAGGAAGTATAAAGCACCTCTTTAAAAAAATTCAATTGTATTTATTTGGTACTGAAGCGCAGAATCACGATTATTTACTCGAAATGTGTTCTTCAAAGGTAAACAAATTTTCTTAAAACCTCTTTGATATTCTGAATTTCGATAGATTATTCATCAATGAGTAAAAAATCATTTCGCCGAGCCGTGCGGGTTCGTTGACACAGTTTGTGAAAGAGGATTTCTTGTTGATCTCGGGTATTACGCACAACGGCTTGACGCTGCAGATTCCTCTAGTCAATCAATATTGTGCAGTGGTTACAGGCAAGCAAAAAGGCGCAGAACTTTTTGGTAGCCATGATGAAGCGCTAATCGACATTGCGGAAAAACTGGCTGATAAATCTTTTGATCTTCGCTATGCACGAGAAGATGGGGCAGAGAAGGAGCGCACATGCATTATTCAAGATTTACGTGACGACGCCCAAGCTAAAATACGCGCTTTACTTCGCTTTTACGAACCTGCAAGTTTTACTGACAACCTCAACTGGATAAAAGCGATTGAGAATTGTAACCTTGATTTTCAAAAAAACGGAGCCTCATACAAGTAGCAAATAGAACTCTCGCGCAAATGAGGGAAAAGTCTTTACGCCTGTCCAGAGTTTCACTCAACGCATTACATAACACCATATTTGTATTGGAAAACCATGAGCCTGTTAGCCTCAATGATGTATTAGTAAAATGGCGGCTAGAAGTGAAGGAGCGCCTGAATTATGCCAACATTGGTTTTAAATGGTTACGACCCAATAAACTAAATAAAATCACTATTCCAGCACGTCTAAAAATATGTGCTGAACATATTCTGACGGAAGCGATTACTAATGCTATTAAATACGGTGATCCTGCTGTCATTTGTATAGCATTTGAAATTAGTTCATTAACGTTTGTGATGGAGATTAGAGATAACGGAGGTTGTAAAGACCTTGAGTGGACGTCAGGATTGGGTGTGAAAATTATGCGGGATCGGGTAAATAAACTTAATGGTAAAATAGAGAGGTTGAAGAATCTGGAAAGTAGCACATCTGGAGTTATCGTGCGTTGCGAGCTACCTTTGGAAACAGGTTGATAGAGCTTTTTAACTTCCCATTTACCCATTGGCAGGTTATTGCTGATACAGGACTTTAACTTTATCAGTTATAGCGCTAGTGCTGATGTACCCAATGCCATTTGAATTATTTTGTATCCAATTTAAAACCTCTTGCTCACTCTTTAGTGTGGTTATAGGCGCACTTTTGCCTGAAAAAATAAGTCTTGTCCAATACGCCTTATATTGCTTAGGTTTTTTTCCTATAATGTTCTGTAACAAAAATTCGTGCGCAGCGTTACCGTTGACCAATTGCACAGGTTTTATCACTATGCTGTTGATGCTGTTTTTACGCCCAAGATAAATGCTTCTCACATCTTTGGCGCTCAGTGAATCAAGCTTGTTATCAATGTTTGTGATTACGGCAAATTCATTTGACATTCCTATGCTGGATAACGTTGTCGTGAGCAAAATGAGTATGATTTTAATCGTTATTTTATTTGTCATTTAACTCGTCCTTTAGAAAACAACGTCGAGAGAAACGCCATACATATTAACGTCGGATTTTTCCGGAGCATGATCAAACAGCCCCGACCCAGCACTCGTATGAATTCTACTATACTCAAACTTTACCGCGGTATTAGGCAATACATCATAACGCAGGCCAGCTGTCGCTTTATATTGCTTGCTGTAGTTCATGGTGTTTTTGCCTTTTTCATAAAACTCCACTGAACCGTAAGGCATAAAGTCGTTAATGTGGTAGCCGCCACCTGTGTACCAGCTGGTTCCTTTGCCCGTTTTGAATTCACCCATGTCAATATCCGCATATTCCGCAAACAAAAGTACATCACTAATTTCAGCTTTGGTGCCAATAACAAAAGCAGAATGTGGTTCACCTTCCATGCTTTGTGTCATCATAGTCATTGCGTTTTCCTCCATGCCATGAGCTTCTTCGATGTCTGGGTCCATTGATCCGCGATAATAAGAAGTTTGTAAGCTGATTCTGTCTTGCCAACTTATTTTTATTGTTGAACCTGTCATCGAATGGACACGCATCATATTAAGCTGGACTTCGCCATAAAAAATATCAACGGAAGTGAGGAAGTCATTGATCTCTCTCGTCCACAACAAGTTGGCGCCAGTGTAAGCTTCACGGGTAGCTTGTGGGCCGTTTGATTGCAGTGAATACATTAAACTGGGTGGCGCGATCCAGGGGTAGGCATAACCCACGGCAACGTATTCATTTAATATTCCTACCGGGTATTTAACTTTGCCGGTTCTGAGGGTTAGTGAGTCTGATAAACTGACTGAAATGAATGCCCAGTCTAATTTGGTCGAAAAATCGCTGTTCTCTTTTGAGGATAGAATTTGGCTGGCTAGTCGCACTCTGTCAGAGATCTGGGAGTTAATGTTAATTCCAAATCTCGTGCCTTTGAAACTGCCATGTTGGGCAACGCCGATATGATTTTCCCCATCAAACGCCACATGTTCGTCGGTTTGTTGGTAAATAGCGCTGGAAAAACCTGAAATTGTTGTTCTGTCAGCCCATTCAGCTGCAACCAGGGTATTGTGTATGGTTGCTAGCGAAAGACACATGAGGAAGCCGAGTTTAGCAAGATTTTTCATTTTGTCGCCTGTGTTAATTTGAGTCATTAAGTCTGCATAGCTATGCTTAGGCCACTTGTGACTATCCAGTCGGCACAGTGAAGCACCCATGATTTAGAACGATTACAGGTGTTATTCGGCGCAAAGACGATATAGCTTTAGCGGGACTAACGAAAAATATTTTTTGGCGCGTGTTTTTTAAGCGATATTGTGTGAATTCTATGAGAAATGTTGTACGGCGTTGTGTTGCATGTTAAGTGTTGAGTGCGATAGAGCCAACTTTCATTCAAAGTTGAATGAAAGTTGGCGTAATGCTGCCTGATCTTCTATGGTGTGAAAATGTACCCCAAAACCAATTAGTCTGACCGCTTTATTTTGTTTGTCTGTTCTTACCCTAAACAACTGGATATAGTTTTCGATATTAATTGAAGTGGCAGCTTGTTGAATGGTTGTGAGGCTGAAGTCACTAAACTTGATTTTTACGTATATGGACTTGATTCGTTGGCGTAACCCCGGCCGGCTAATGAATCGTTTTTCCAGCTCATTGAAAATTTTAGTAAAAACTTCCTGTTTTACATCGGCCGGCATAATGTCAATATCGAACGTTTCTTCCGTGCTTAAGGATTTACTTTCTCGATGGCTTACAAGCTCACGCTCATCAATGCCGCGGCACATTGAATAAAGTTGTAGGCCAAATTTCCCAAAACGCTGCGCAAGTGACTCGATACTTAGTTGCTGCAAATCACCGCAGGTTTCAATCTGCATGTTTTGCAGTTTATCTGCGGTCACTTTGCCAACCCCAGGTAGTTTTTTCACGGGCAGCGTTTTTATGAAGTCACTGACTTCATTTGGAGTAACGGAAAACTGCCCGTTGGGTTTGTTCCAGTCACTAGCAATCTTGGCTAGCATTTTATTACTAGCGATCCCGGCAGAAGCCGTGAGTTGTTGACTGGCGAATATTTTTTGTCGAATATCTTGTGCAATGAACGTGGCGCTGCCTGAAAATAATTCACATTCGCTTACATCAAGATAAGCCTCATCCAGAGACAACGGTTCTATTTTGTCAGTATATTGTCGAAAAATCTCTTGGATTGCCTTGGATGCTGCACGGTATTTTGGGAAATTTACCGGCAATACGATCAAGTCTTTACAGAGTGTCAACGCGCGTGACGTGGCCATGGCAGAATGAATGCCGTATTGACGTGCTTCATAATTGCAAGTGCATAATACGCCACGTCGGTCTGAGCTGCCGCCAACTCCAACCGGTTTACCTTTCAGTGAGGGGTTATCCCTGATCTCAACTGCCGCATAGAAACAATCCATATCGATATGGATGATTTTGCGGCCGTGTTTATGTTTCGTTGAGAGTGAAGTACTCAGTTGCACAGGGGCTCAGGTCAAATAGTTATTTTTCAAATTGACATAGTGTTGTGAGGAAAAATGTAAGTACTCACGTTCTTTGTCGCTTAAAGGTCGTGTTTGCCTGGCAGGGCTACCCATGTATAAGTAACCACTGTCGAGCTTTTTTCCCGGCGGGACTACACTACCGGCTGCAACCATCACTTCACTCTCTATCACTGCGCCATCTAATATCGTCGCACCCATCCCGATCAAGGCAAAGTCGCCAATGGTGCAAGCATGTAAAATAGCGCCATGACCCACAGTGACATCGTTACCCACTATGAGAGGATGTCCACCGGGATTAAACTCATTGTCTGCTGTCACATGTAAAACTGAGCCGTCTTGCACATTGGTTCGATCACCAATTGTGATTTTATGCACATCGCCACGTATTGCTACCATCGGCCAGATAGAGCAATCTTTGCCAATCGTGACATCACCAATCACGGTCGCAGCTGGATCAATATATGCCGTGGAATCAATGAGTGGTAGCCTATTTTTATAAGGACGAATATTCATAATCACCTCGTTTTTTAGCGCATTGTGACGAGTTCTTCGCCGCTGGTTGGGTGGATCGCGACGGTATCATCGAAATCTTTTTTGGTGGCTCCCATACGAATGGCTACGGCGAATCCTTGTAGCATCTCATCCACGCCTAAGCCAATGATATGGCAGCCAATGATTTTTTCCTGGGCGCCTACACAGATTAGCTTCATTGCTGTTTTTTGTCCATGCTCGCTAGGCGCATAAAACATAGGTGTGAAATGAGTTTGATAGGTCTTTACGGCGTCACCGTGCTGCTGCCGTGCTTCGTCTTCTGTTAAACCAATCGTTCCGATGGGGGGGTGGCTAAAAACTACGGTGGGAATATTGTTGTAATCCAGTTTGCGCTCTGTCTGATTATTGAATAAGCGATCAGCCAGCCGTCGACCCGCAGCAATAGCCACGGGCGTTAACGCGGCTCGCCCGGTGACATCGCCGACGGCATAAATTCCAGCAACATTGGTGTTTTGATAGTCATCAGTCGGAATAAATCCCTGGGTATCAACTTCAACACCGGTAACGCCAATGTTTAAATTATCCGATAACGGTTTGCGCCCAACAGCCCAGATAACTTGATCCACATCGCTGATGCTTAGTCCAGCACTGCCCGTTAGTGTCAGTTTTCCCTGCTGGTTTTTTTCAATCGCTGACAATTGTATGCAAGACATAATATTGATACCACTGTTGAGCATTTCTTCCGTCAATGTCTCACGCAAAATAGAATCAAACCGGCTAAGAATGTGCTGCCCACGTAAGAGTATGGAAACTTCACTACCTAATTCGTTAAGCATACCGGCAAGTTCAACGGCGATATAACCAGCGCCAACAACGACTACGCGTTTGGGGTGTTCCTGTAGCTCAAAAAAGCCATCAGAGGTAATACCGTGTTCTGCGCCGGGTACATCTGGGCGAACGGGTTCACCACCAACGCCGATGACGATATGATCAGCGCTATATTGCTTGCCATCAACCACTACTGTTTTCTGATCAACAAACTGCGCAAAGCCTTTTATATGATCAATGTTAGAGTCAGCAAGGTAGTTGATGTACCAATCATTGATTCCCTGAATGTATTGTTGACGTTTTGTAATCAATATTTGCCAATCGAGCCCGTTTTGTTCGACTTTTAAACCGTAGTCCTTGGCTAAATGACTCATATGATTGAGATGTGCGGCATTCCACATTATTTTTTTGGGTACACAACCTTTATTGACGCAGGTTCCTCCAAGAGGGCAAGGCTCAATTACCGCACACTTTTTACCGTAAAGAGCGCCTCTTTCAGCAACAGACAAGCCAGCGCTGCCGCCGCCGATAGCGATTAAGTCATAATGTGTGGTCATTTTGTCACTCCTGGTTTATCTTTCGCATCATACATATAACCCGGACAATTCATGAATTACACGATTTCTCGCTTGATATTTGATTCTACAGAAAATTATCTTCGGCAAGCTGCTCCTGCGTTGCTCTATCTCCTGCATCCATGCAGTCGTCAATCGACCGTACACACGGGTACGGCGCTCAATCAGATAATCTTCTGTAAAATCAAATCTCTTTGCGATAATCTCGTGAATTCATGAAATATCCGGGATAAAATAATTCACGAAGAATTTTCGCGGTTGAACTTTGTCAGATAGTTTAACATGTGATGTTTGAAGGGTGCTGGATTTGTATTGAGCGGCACCGCTTTGCCCGGCTGTAAGTTTATTAAGTAATCAATTGTTTTGGAGAACGCTAACTCATGACCCCCAACCCGCTACTCGCCCTACGTGGTTTACCCCCATTTTCTGCCATTCTGCCTGAGCATGTGGAGCCTGCAATCGATCATATATTGCAAAAGAGCCGTGACAATGTTGCCGCTTTGCTTAATGATCAAACTGAATACACATGGGAGAACCTGGTAGAGCCGCTAGAAAAAATCAATGAATGTATTGGTCGCATCTGGTCACCAGTGAGTCACATGAATTCAGTGGTGAATAGCGATGCCTTGCGGGATGCCTACAATGCTTGCTTGCCCAAGCTAAGTGCTTATTCCACTGAGATGGGACAAAACGCAAAATTATTCAATGCGTTTAAGGGGCTAAAAGCCAGCTCTGACTTTGCAACTATGATGAGTGCGCAGCAAAAAATTATAGACAATGCGATTCGCGATTTTCGTCTCTCTGGTGTTGAGCTGGAAGCAGAAAAAAAACAGCGCTACAAAGAAATCATGCAGCAGCTATCAAATATCAACAGCAAGTTTGATCAAAATTTACTAGACGCCACGCAAGCATGGACCAAGCACATTGAAGATGAGGATATGCTTGATGGCCTGCCTGAAAGTGCGAAAAATCTCGCAAAACAAACGGCTGAGCAGAAAGAATTATCGGGTTGGCTGTTGACGCTGGAGTTTCCTTCCTATTATCCAGTGATGTTGTATGCGGACCATAAGGGTTTGCGTGAAGAATTATATACCGCTTATATTACTCGCGCCTCTGATCAGGGACCGAATGCAGGTCAGTGGGATAACAGTGAATTGATGGAAGAGATTATTGGCTTGCGGCATGAGGCCGCTCAGCTCATTGGCTTTAACAATTATGCGGAGCAATCATTAGCGACTAAAATGGCACAGTCACCACAGCAAGTTTTGGATTTTCTCAATCAGTTGGTAGATAAATCTTATGCAGTGGCTAAGCAAGATGTTGCCGAAGTTAGAGAATTCGCTAAGGCAGAACATGGAATAGACGAGCTGCAGGCCTGGGATATTCCTTACTATAGCGAAAAGCTGCGGCAGCACAAATATGCTATTTCTCAGGAAGAATTGAAGCCCTATTTTTCAGAGCAGTCAGTATTAGACGGTATGTTCTTTGTCGTTAACCAGCTATATGGTATCAAGATAGAAGAGCAGCAAAACATTGATGTTTGGCATGAAGACGTGCGTTTCTTTACCATCACTGACAAGAACAATGAGCTGCGTGGTGAGTTTTATCTGGATTTATATGCGCGGCCCAACAAGCGTGGTGGTGCATGGATGGATGATTGTTTAACACGCATGGTATTTGATGACAGCATGCAGCATCCTGTCGCTTACCTCACCTGCAATTTTACCCCGCCGGTGGGTGATCAGCCCGCATTATTTACCCATAATGAAGTTATCACCATGTTTCATGAGTTTGGCCATGGCTTGCATCACATGTTAACCAAAGTCAATATTCCCAGCATTGCAGGTATATCTGGCGTGCCGTGGGATGCTGTTGAATTACCCAGTCAGTTCATGGAAAACTGGTGTTGGGAAAAGTCAGCACTGGATAAAATTGCTCGACATTTTGAAACGAGTGAAACCTTGCCGGATGAGTTATTCGAAAAAATGATTGCCGCAAAAAATTTCCAGGCAGGTATGCAAATGGTTAGGCAGTTGGAGTTCTCTTTATTTGATTTTCATATTCATCTGGAATACAGTCCTGAAAAAGGTGCGCGCATCTATGAGATTTTGAACGACGTTAGAAGTAAGGTGGCGGTTGTTGAAGCACCTGATTTTAACCGATTTGCCCATGGTTTTTCGCACATCTTTGCTGGTGGTTACGCCGCAGGTTATTACAGTTACAAGTGGGCTGAAATTCTTTCTGCGGATGCGTTTTCACGCTTTGAGGAAGAAGGTATCTTCAATACAGAAACCGGCCAAAGCTTCCTGCAAAATATCCTCGAAATGGGTGGCTCAAAAGAGCCCATGGATTTGTTTGTGGCTTTTAGGGGTCGAGAACCAAAAATCGATGCCCTGTTGCGGCACAGTGGTATTGCTACCTAGTTTTCAATTTTTATGGAGTCAGAATTATTGATTTTGGCTCCGTATCCCCGCCTGGTTTTATCTTGGATTCCATTGTTGACTGCTTTAAAGCAGAGCTAGCGCTTGCCATTGCGGGCGCTGCAATGGTATCGATCGGATGCTCGTATTATGTCAGTTAGGCGAGGTAATTAGTGTCTGCTATACTAAGATCCAGCTAATAATTGACTTTAAGTGTCCGCTATGACTGAAGAAAAACAAACCAATTCAAACTCTCCACTTAACCGACTGTTTGGTGATCGGCTGTCACGCAGCTGGCGACTATGGGGCTTAATCCTTCTTCTGACATACACCTTGCTTGGCTTTTTTGCTGCCCCTTATATCATCAAATCCCAGCTGGTGGCAAAAACACCTGAATTGATTGATCGTCAACTTGACATCAAAGATGTGAAACTAAATCCCTTTGCACTTTCCCTGACCATAGAGGGCATATCGCTGGCAGATTTAGATGCGGTTGAACTGTTTGGCTTAGATAGACTGTATGTTAATTTTGAAACCTCATCTTTGTTTCGCTGGGCATGGACATTTAGTGAAATAAGTTTTTCTCAACCCACATTCAACCTCAGAATTGATGAGTCTGGTGCGCCAAGTTTTATTGATATCATTGAAGGCGATGGTTCTGCCGAGCCGGAAGTGGCGGATAGCAATGCTGAAGAAGAAATGCCGCGTTTAGTGATTCAACTATTTGAAGTGACAAACGGGCAGTTTATATTTGAAGATCGCTCAATAGCGACGCCGTACAATCAGACTGTTGACCCACTTAGTTTTAAACTTGTTGATTTCTCCACACTTCCTGAAAGAGAAGGACCTTATGGCATAAACCTGGAGCTTCCCGATGGCGGAAAAATTCATTGGGAAGGTGAGGTCTCGGTAAACCCCATACGATCTGAAGGAAAGTTGAAACTGGATGCGCTGCCACTCACTACTGCCTGGCGCTATGTTCAGGATCAAGTGCGCTTTTCCCTTGACTCAGGTTTTCTTTCTGGCGCATTTGATTATGACTTTCGTATGGGCAACTCTGGTCCAGAGTTTACTGCGAATGGGTTAAAAGTAGGGCTCAATTCCATTGAAATTCGTGATAAGACACACAATGAAAATGATATCGAGTTTCCTAAGATAACAATTTCCGGTGGTAAATTTAGTTTGCATCAGCAAACGGTGCATATTGATGAAGTATCCATTGAAGGAGGCAAGTTGGATACATTTATGAATGAGGATGGCAGCTTACACCTGGAACAATTGTTTGCCCCAGTGGAAACGGTAGCGGTTGCGGAAACACAGCAATCGGTTCAAGATCAAGATGCCAGTACTGAAGAAGCGCTTTGGTCATTTGAATTAGATCGTGCTTTAGTGAAAGCGTTTAATGTCCGCTTTGTTGATCGCACTACCCAGCCAGATGCGGAAATTCGTTTGGATGATATTTCTATTGCCCTAACCAGTATTACCAACCAGCCTGATGCTCGCTTCGGGCTAGATGCCAGTTTGACATTAAATGATACAGGTTTTCTGAAAATATCCGGTGATGTTGCGGCAATGGAGCCTATGGCTGATTTATCATTAGATGTGGCAACAGTTCCACTAAAGGATTTTCAGGCGTATTTAAATCAAGACACTAATATAGAGATCATTGATGGCAATGCCTCTTTGAAAGGAAAATTGTTTTATAAGGAATCTGAAAAAGACTCCAATATAAAGCTCACTGGTAAACTTGATATAGCGGATTTCATTTCTGAGAATCGATGGGCGGGCGGAAGAGTCGCTTCTTGGAGAGGACTGACATTGGATGATATCGATTTGAAATTGGGGCCAGACCAGCTTGATATTAAAAAAGTAACACTGGATAGATTACGTGCACGTGTTTCGATTCATAAAAATGGAGCGATTAATTTAGACAGTTTAGTCAAAGTTAGTGATGCGCCGCTTGTATCCGATGCATCCGATGCGTCCCATGCAGTAGCGGAAGAGGGTGCAGATTCTTTTCCCATGACTATTGGAGTAGTGCAGTTAAAAAATGCAGCAGTATCATTTATTGATAACACGGTAGCACCACGCTTTACATCGCGCTTGAGCAAACTTCAAGGCACAATAAAAGGCTTGTCATCAGAAAATCTGGCTCGCGCCGATGTGGATATTTCTGGGCAGGTGGATGATTATGCAAAACTTTTGGTAACTGGGCAGATTAATCCTTTAAGTGAAAACTTGTATTCTGATATTAAACTTACTTTCAGTGACTATGATATGGCTTCTTTGACGCCGTATACAGGGCATTACATTGGTAGAGCGATTGATAAAGGGCGAATTTCATTGGACTTGAATTATCGAGTTTCAGAAAATGATTTGAAAGGTGAAAATAAAGTGTTACTGGATCAGTTCAATCTTGGTCAGTCCGTCGAGTCTGAGGAGGCGATTAAATTGCCGGTCGGGCTTGCAGTAGCAATGCTTAAAGATGCGAAAGGCGTGATTGATATTGATTTGCCCGTCGAGGGAAATCTGGACGATCCTAAATTTCGTATGAGTGGAATGATATTTGGTGCGTTGCGTAATGTGATTACTAAG
>CALZHW010000074.1 GCA_945787125.1 uncultured Ectothiorhodospiraceae bacterium | reverse complement strand
ATCGTGGATATGGCCGCAGTGAAGGCAATACAACAGAAAAGGGCACTTATCTCGATGCCGAGGCGGCCTGGCAATATTTGTTGCAACAACACTATAACGCTGACGACATCGTTATTATGGGTCCTCGGCAATATAGGGTTCAAAACGGAAGCACTTTAACCATAAGCGCATGTTTTTACTCAAATAGCTTAGCTTGTTTTGAGCGGCCAGAAGCATGCCGTTCACGTTGGTCACTCTCTATATAACGATCAGTCGTTGCCATTGTTGCGTGTCCTGCATCATCCCTCACATGCTCACGTGGACGGTTTTGAACGTCTTCAGAGATCCCGGTATGTCGCAGCCAGTGCACTGTAGATTCGTTCAAATCCTCAGCATCGTCTTTAAGTCCATCAACACACATACGATCATACGCGCGATCAAAACAGTCCTGCACAATTCGTCGAATCCAACGAGAACTGGTCACCGGCCCCTTACCACGTGTTTTGGGTACCAATGGTGCAGAGTCAGAGGGCGTCGGAAGCGGCGATAAATCACGTGATTTTCGATAGCGTTTCAACGCTTTGAGCATGGCATTCGAGACGGTAACGGTACGATGCTTATTACCTTTTCCGGTCACATGAAACCACCAGTTGCCATCACGGTCTTTCTTAAAATCACCCATTACTGGGGCAGATCGTTCATCAGCGACGAGTTCAGAAATACGCAAATACATCACGAACAAAGCTGTCATGATAAACAGCGTACGCTCATGCTCCTCTGGATTTTCTTCAGCCATTAACTCGGCGGTTTCCAAAACATAATCCCACTGCAGGTCGCTGATGCGTCGGACGTACGACGAATTATGTTCACTGCGGAGAAACTTACTCTTTTGCCGGATAAGCGCTACAGGGTTGGAATTGACGAATGACTCTTGAGCTAAGTAATCGTAAAACGAAGACAACACTTTGAAGGTGGCCCGCACACTTGCCTGTGACGGATTGTATTGCTTCTTGTCTGGCGCAACGCCAGCGCGAAATTCCGCTTTTGATACGGTTACTACAAAAGGCCTCCAAGCCGGATTAGATACTCGATTACCATCACGAATGATAAAGCGTGACACATTTTTAGTCCCAATCCATGCCACAGGCGGGTTCAGTGTGAAACTGATGAACTCTACAATGTCCTCACGCATCAATTGGTGGATTGATTTCTTTTGTATATGCCAACTCCACTGCAGCAACCGCTCAAGTTCGCGCCGATACGCGTTAAATGTGGCGGTACTGCCATCATAGCTGGTGAGAAATTGTAGCGTCGAGACGTAATCATGACCGGCGCCCTCTAGTGGTTTACCGGTAAAGAAACGCGTCACCGAACGGGCTTGGGCTTCGTGATGACGGCGGTCACCAATGACTGCCAGGTTATCAATGATGGCGCGTGGTGCTACGCGCTTAGGATTCTTCATAGGCAAAATGATAGCCTATTTATACTCTATTTACTAATACCGGTAACAATAGTTATCGGTATTAGTCTTGTTCCGTGCAGCGTCGAATTGATCCTCTTCAGTTATTAAAAGCCACAATATGGCAAATCAAAAATAGTTGATATTGGCCAATTTAAAGAACTCAAGGGTCGATTTGGCAGGCTTCGTCAGTACCCTAGTCACATCGACCCTTATATATAAAACCACATACCTTTACGGCGCAGGCACCAAACTATAATTCCATTGCGTTATATAGGTATCCCGACCTGCTACACCTTTCAAATAATCTACCCCTGGGCCTGGATCAAAGTCGACTGAATAAACAGAGTTATACGTCTCACCAAATACATAGAGGTTGCCGTTGGCACCGACCGTCATCTTCTTTACATAGTCTGCATAGTAGCTGCCTGCGGTTCCGGTCCATCCATAGCTCCCATCTGATTTAATCATGGTCACAAAAAGATCGTAGTTACTGCCTGTTGCTGTATGGCTGTCACCCCCACCTGGTTTAAAGTCAACCGTGGACTTAAAGGCCCCGCCAACAAAGACCTCACCATGCGTGCCTGTTGTTACGCTATAGCCGTAATCAGAGCTGCTGCCGCCAAAGGGATGCGTCCAGTGGTAGCTTCCATCTGCGCTGTATTTAGAGACAAACGCATCGGGGTTGGTGTTATTTGAATAACTATCAACATTGGCTGTTGGATCAAAATCAACGGTACCCCTGAAATCACCAGTGACATATACGCTCCCCTGATCATCAGCACTGACACCATATGGCGTTTCGTTACGACCAGCACTTCCGACAACCCGCGTCCAGCCGTAGTCACCATTGGGTAGCAGTTGCATTAGGAAGATATCAGCATAATAAAAATCATTTGATGCCATCTGAATATCTTCGCCATCAGTAGGATCAAAGTCCGATGATTTAAAAAATGAGCCAAGTACGTAGATATTCCCGTTTGAATCAACATCGATATCACTGCTATTAATGCCTTTTCCGCTCGACTGAGTGCTCCTGGTCCAGCCATAGCTTCCATCGGCGTTGATTCTGGTTACAAAGAGATTATCTCCCGCGGAATACCCAAGGCTCCAAATGTGTTGATCAACACCCGCACCTGGATCAAAATCCATAGTCGCACGATAAGCACCGGTTAAATAGATGTTCCCATTTCCATCAATATCTATGGCTCTAACATGCGCCGATAATGCCCCGGGAAAGCTCTTGGTCCAGCCGTAACTTCCATCCGCATGGAGCTTCATCAAATAACTATCGTATGCCTCCTGTGAGGTGTGTTGATCAACACCTGCACCCGGATCAAAATCTTCAGTGCCATCATATCGAGCACCAATATAGACATTGCCAATCGCATCAACCGCAATGGAAGAATACATATATGCCCCTGTGTCGCCATTAAATATACGTGTCCAGCCATAACTGCCATCAGCGTTCAGGCGTGTTACAAACTGGCTAAAGCTTCCCAGCGCGGTCTGTTGATCAACGCCGGCACCAGGATCGAAATCCACCGTATAACTAAAATAACCGGTTAGATAGACATTTCCACTGCTATCCACCGCAACATCACCCGTATAATCGTGCCCTCCGCCACCAATGCCTTGTGTGCCGCCATACAGATGCTCGTAGCTCACCGATGCATCGCTGACTATTGGGTCACTGTTGCGATAAAACTCATCCAGATTACTGACACCATCACCGTCGCTATCAAGCACACCATCACTGCCATCCAATGGATTCAGACCATAGGTCACTTCAAAACCGTCAGACATGCCATCACCATCCGAGTCAGTGACAAGGTGATTCGTGCCGGTCGTCAGCAACTCCTCGGCATTGGACAACCCATCGCCATCCGGGTCGTATCCAACATCTTCACCATTCAGTGGATTTAACCCCTGACTAATCTCATAGACATCAGTCAAGCCATCATTATCATCATCGCTGTCTGCATTGTTGCCAATACCATCGTTATCGGTATCCAACCATTCAGCAGAATCATTAGGGAAGACATCGTTGCTGTCCATCACACCATCACCATCCGTATCCGGGTGAGTGATCCAATGACTCACAAAGACGTCGTTATAGCGAGTGGCCGTATGCCATTCCCATACATCCGGATTCGGGTTGAAATCAATATTTCTGTATGAATCATATGAATAGGAATACGAGCTGTAGTTAAAATCACCGACGAGATAAAGATCGCCATTGTTGGTGACTGAAATAGAACGCAGCCTATCGTGACGCGATGTTCCTCGGTCAGGAACATAGGTCCAGTCATAACTGCCATCATTTTTGTAGCGTGTTAGGAAGATATCGGTTGCAAATGGGCCTGAGTTCATCGCCGACGAAGTAAAGAAAAGAGCCGTATGAGTATCGTCCCCTGTGCCTGGGTCAAAATCGACTGTCTGGGCAAATCCACCTCCCATCAATACATGGCCAACACTGTCAACCGCAACGGTATCGCCGTAGTCATCCTCTGTTCCACCGTGTGTTCTGGCCCAGCCATAACTACCGTCGGCATTATATTTAACCAGGTATACATCTGCCTTGCCATTCGAGGTATGGGTTTCATCAACCAACGGGTCGGGGTCGAAGTCTGCGCTGCCAACGAACGTTCCAGTCAGATAGACATTCTCAAGGTCATCAATTGCAATGTTATGGTTATAGTCATCACCGGTTGCTCCGCCAAATGTTTGCGTCCAGAGATGACTCCGATCCGCTTGCAGCTTTGTTACAAACACATCGAGCCCACCTACAGCATCATGTTGTGCTAGTCCTGGACCATTATTAAAATCAACTTGCCCTGAGAACTGACCGGTCACATAGATATTATTCGCCGTATCGATCGCAATGGAGTCGCCGTAATCATTGCTTAATCCACCGATGATCTCTGACCAGCCGTAACTGCCATCAGGCTGTAGCTTGGTTACAAACACATCATAACCACCGCCTGAAGACTGGTTGTCAACACCGGCTGTGGGATCGAAGTCTACACTTCCGAAAAAGGAACCGGTGGTGTAGATATTGTTTAGGCTGTCAACTGCGATGCCCATGCCATTATCGATACCGGTTCCACCGATGGTACGCGTCCAGCCGTAGTTGCCATTCGACAAAAGTTTGGTGATATAAGCATCGTAATTACCGGCTGTGCTACGGGTATCGTCACTTGCACTCGGATCAAAATCCGCACTGCCGTAAAATTTCCCGGTTACATAAATATCACCGAAGCCATCGACTGCCACCGCTTCTACATAATCATGGCTTGTGCCACCAAAGGTTCGGGTCCAGCCATAGCTGCCATCGGCATTAAAGCGAGTCACATAGGAATCGATACTGCCACTGGAGGTGTGTGCGTCGGTCGCTGTTGTCGATGGGTCAAAGTCGACAGTTCCACCAAAGTGCCCGGCAACATAGAGATTGCCAGCACTGTCGACTGCCGAGCCTGTTGCATAGTCCGAACTGGTACCACCAAATTTCTTGGTTACGTCATATTCATAGACCACATCTGCGCCAGTCGCTGGCGGTGGTGTGGCTGTGTTAATCGTGACCGAGACGACGGCGATATTCGAGTCGAGTAAGCCATCGTTCGCGTAGAAACCAAAGCTATCCGTGCCTGTCATCCCCGCATTCGGCGTATAGGTATAGGCACCTGTCGCTGCATTGCTGATGTTTGCTACGCCCAACGCTCCATTACTAGAAACAGAGAAGGTCAACGCATCCGCGCCTACATCATCAGCAGCCAAGGTGCCTAAAATTTCAGTATCAGCGGTTGTTTCTATGTCAGCATCATATGCCACGGGTGCAACATTATTAATCACAATGCTCACCGTTGCAGCTGTCGGGCTATTGTTGACACCATCATTGACATAATAAGTAAAACTATCACTCAATAGCTGGCCACCATTGTGCGTATAAACAAAGCTGCCATCGCTATTCAATACAACCGAGCCATTAGAAGCCTGCGTATTTAACACAGCGATTAATGAAGCATTCGGCGTATCAGAATCAATATCGTTAGCAAGCACCGAAGGTAATGAAACAATAGCCGTATTTAGTACGCCACTCTGATCAAGACTATAGCCGCTATCATTTCCTGCAAGCGGCACTATCGGTACAGAATTAACATCAAGTGGATCAGTACCAAAACTCAGCTCAATCGCGCTTGAATAACCGTCGCCATCACTGTCTGTTTCTTCATCAGCCGCGAGCACGCGAATATGAACCGGCACAATAATATTATTGCCAGCAGCGTCCTGCGCCTGTAGTGCAAAAGTTTGGCTGCCCACATAAGTCGGTGTGCCACTTAACGCGCCTGTTATTGACGATACAAGGGAAATACCACTTGGCAATGAGCCGGTGAGCACGCTCCAACTATAGCCGGGTGTGCCACCGGAAACTGTCGGCGTATGCGAAAACGCTTGATTGACAATTATTTCACGCATGATCGCAACTGCGGAGAGCCCCGTATCTTGCAAATTATCAGGGTCAAGACCGTTGTTATCAATATAACCACGGCCATCCGACACATTTGGGTCAGTTCCTAAAACCACTTCGACCGAATCTGGAATGCCATCACTATCAGTATCAGTCATAGTGGCAGCGGAAAAAGAGCGCACAGCTAATGCCGTTACTAAAGCATCGCCCTCCCAACTACCATCAGCCTGCTGTTGGCTTATTATAAAATCCAGAGCATTATTAAGTTTAGCCTGCACGTCAGAAGGTAAAATTAGGCCATACGCAGGTAAAGTTGCAATTGAAAGATAGGCAAGTGCGGTAGACTGTACCGTACCCGTTGCAATCGACGCATCATCACGGATGCTGCCATCAGCATGAGACTTACCAAGAAGCCAACTAGCCCCGGTGCTAAGATGATCTTCCATATCACCATAAGCCTGTGAATATGACGCTGGCGCTGGAACCTGAAAAACATTCTGATAGTAAACATAATATCGAAACAACGTTATTATGGTGTATGCCGTCGGCATAACCTTTTGGTCTATGTCTGATTCATCACCGGCAGCAATATAAGACCAACCATTCACTGCTGGATACGGTGCATGGGATGACATAATCAAATCGAGCGTCGCAAAATCATCAGAGTAGAGATAGCCAGAAGTTATCCTGGCATTGAGAATCGCATCCATGGCAAGCGAAGTATCAGGAAAACTGCAGTTATGATATTCAAATGAACCCCAGCATTTGTTAGCAACGTTGCGTTGTACCATCAGCTCCTGCATCAAACCAAGCTCTTCTGAATTCAAGCCCTCTTTTTCGAGTTGTTCAATTTTGCGTGCAAGAGAATCAACACTGTCTGTTTTAGCATTCGCCACCCAGGAGAGTGCACGTGAATGCAAATGGCCATAATCAGCGCCAGAACGGCGCAATGCTTCCATAGACTCAGTGGTTGCAGCCATGCGGTTAGAAATATCTGTATTACCCCAGCTACCATCACCGTTCTGATTCTGAATCAGCCAGGCGATGCCATTGGCGCGGGCGTTGTCAATTTGCGCCTGGGTAGCGGCAAGGCTCGGCGTGGCAAACAACAACGCGCTCACCAACGGGATAAAAGCACTCATCTTTATTTTGATGCTCATAGATACACCTTGCCCTGGTTGACTTTCAATTTTTTATGGAAATTAAAGCGCTACTTGGCTAATTATTTACCTTAATAGTAGACGGCCCCGTCTTGTGTTCCAGTAGGTTGAGCCCACCAATCGCCTATTGCATTCAAATCAATGATATCTCCAGCAGCAACCGCTGCATCCCATGCAGTATTGACAGCACGACCTGCGCTTTTACCCAACGTTAATTCGAACAACCCTCCTTTACCCCCATCAACCGAATCTATTCCTAAATCTTTAGTACTCGATAGTCGATTAGCCAATTCGCTTGAATTTAATCTGCCACCACTATCTATATCTTCGACCCATCTAAGTCCTTCTAGTCCAAATTTACGCCCAGCCCCAAGCCCAGCCCCAACGTAAGGGACGAATGGCATCCATGATGTTGCCCTTTCCAGTCCGTTATTGAAACAGCCCAGCGTCAGTCCTTTACACGAAGGACTGTCAAGAAACCCTGATTTTCCATTTCCTTGCGGTAAGCCCGTCGCCCGCCAGCCATCTGAAGAAGCCACCATATTCCTGGCTTTGTAGCGCATAGCTTGTTGTTCGCGATAGTCATAGCCATCATAGTCCTCGTCAAAACCATAACCACTGTATGAAGACCCCATACTGTCATCCCACTGAACTACTTGCTGCCTCAACCCCAACGGATCAGTAAAGTTCTGCGGAGAGTTACTGACATAGGTATATGGATTCAAACCACCACCAAAGCCGATTGGATCGCGCTGGGTAAAGCGGCCCATGGTGGAATCATAGTAACGGGCACGAAAATATCCCAGCCCGGTCGCATCCATCTCGCGACCGGTAAAACCAAACGACGTACTGCCGGTGCTGACGATCACACTGCCCCAGGCATCAAAACGGGTGCTGGCTTGGGTGGTGCCTGCTGCATTACTCACCGCAACTACGGAACCGAGGCCGTCGTTATGGTAATAAGACGCATCCGTTGCAGTGCTGCGGATGATCCTTTTATCCAGTCCGGTGTAGGTGTAATGCGCCAACGCAGCACTCCAGCTAGCACTGTATTCCGACCACATACTGAGGCCACTATAGACATAACGACTGGTAGTAGCACCAGATGTCTTTTCTATGCGGCGGCCTTCATGGTCATACTTGTAGGTTTCTGTACTGATGTTACTACCCGTGACCTGCACCACGCGTTCTTGCGCATCATAGGTTAATGCTCGCGTAACACCACCTTCGTTCTTACTGATCATGTTGCCGCTATCATCATAAGAAAAATTAGCAACAACAGCCCCCGTGTCTGAACCACTGCGGATCTCATTTAGCTGCTGGGCACTGTCATATAAATAGTGATAGGCCGTGCTGCCATTGGGCTGACGGATACGTCGGTTGTTTAATTGATCATAGCCGTAGGCTTCGACTAGAGTAGCCCCGGCGTTTTGATAGACTGATGTCATCCGGTCGAGGTTGTCATAGCCATAGGTATATGAGGTTGTCGTGCCCGCGATATTTTCGATATGGCTGGTACGGCGACCAGCATTATCATAACCGTATTGATGCTGACTGATCTGCCCTACACTGGTGGCATTGGTCAGCACCTGGAGTTTATTACCGGCATCGTAACTATATTTGGCGCTGACACCATTGGCCATGCTGGTTTCACGCAGGCGGCCACCGGCATCGAAGAGGAAGTTCACCCGCTCACCATTCGGCGCAAGGATCGCCGTTAGGCGGCTGGCGGCGTCATAGAGGAAGTCGCTGCGTTTGTCTTCACTGTCGGCGATGCTATTGAGCTGACCGCCGGGGCTAAAGTCATAATTGAGGGTTTTATTGCCACGACTGTCGGTGATTGAGTTCAAGCGTTGGGCTTCATCATAAGCATAGGTGTAGCTCACTTCCGGTGCAATGACTGTGGTTAGTTGGCCCAGCGGGTTATATTGGTAGCTGGTGACATGTGGACTTGGATCTGTCGTATTGAGTTTGGCGGTTTTGCTTGTCAGCAAACCATTACGCGCATGGTCGTAATCAAGCGTCACAATATGGCCATTGGCCTTTTGTGTACTGACCAGGTTGCCGTGGTCATCATAGAAATTGCTGGTGACCTTGCCATTGGCATCAGTTTCGATCAGCAGGCGGCCGAAATCATCATAGGTATAGCTGGCCTGTACGGCGAGTACATCTGCGCCAGCAGCCCCAGTGATATCGGCGGTGTAACCGGCTTCGACTTTTTCAACAAACCCCAGGGTTGTGTAGGTCGTCACTGTGACCTGGCGAATGGCGTTGAGGCCGTAGCTGTTGTGCACTGGGCCGACTTTTCTGACCGGGCGGTTGAGGGCGTCGTATTCCGTCAGATTTTCACGACCGAGGTTATCGACCGTTCTGACGACATTGCCACTGTTGTCATAAAAGTACTCTAGAGTGCGATTATCTGGACTCGTGGTCAACCTGAGCTGTCCATTCTCACTTGATCCATAATAGTCATAGTGAGTGGTATGGCCATTGGGGTCTGTGACAGAGACCGGGCGACCACCTATGTCGTATTGAGTATGGACGGCACGACCGTGCTCATCATAGGCGCGCGTTGGACGGTTAAGCCCATCGTATTCAAATTGGACGCTATAACCATCTGGGTTGGTGACTTTGAGCACATTGCCGATTTCATCATACATCGTTTCTGTTCTGTGGCCGGCGATGTTGCGCTTATTAACGGGCCGGTTGAGGAGGTCGTACTCAGCGGTATTGTGTAGGTAAAACGCTGTTTTACCGCTTGCATCTAGTCCGACCAGATGTTCGGCCGTGAGGTTGCCATTGTCATCGTAGTCATAACCCCGCCATTGGTTGGTCTCATCCGTCGAGCGTGACACTGCGCCGTTTTCATTGTATTCAACCGCTGAGGTATAGAGGTTGCCATTAACCTTTTGAGTGATGCGCCCCAATGAATCAAAGGTTTGAATGGCAGTGACACATCGATCCACCACCGCGCTGCTACCATCTTGTTGCATGCCACAACGCTTGACTGTGACCGGATTCAGGCCAGCGGCATCATAGACATATTCAACATAGGGCCCTGCCTGGTTGGAAAAATCACGCACCGTTTTATTTAGGGTGAGGTTGCCGTAGGTATCGTACTCATTAATCGCCCAGGATTTTATATCACTGCTAGCTGGTGTATAGGCACAATCCATCGTTGCAGGCACAACCCCTGCTTTGAGCACGATAGTATTGGTAAGTTTACCATTGGCATTATAACGTTTCAGCGTGTAGTTGTTGTTGGTGTCTTTGACGGTGCAGTGTTGATCAAGGGTATTGAAGCCAAAGTATTCCATCGTACTGCCGTCTGACAGTGTGGTTTTGATCAAGTTACCTGCCGTGTCGTAGTCATGCAGGGTTTCATAACCCAGTTCCTGGCGAACAACGGTTTCCTTTTGAGGGTTATTGGTATCGGTGTATTCGTAAATTCGGCGTGAATCATCACCCTGAATGTGCTGAAGCTGCTGACCATATTCATTAAAGAGGTAGGTTTGACTGATCCCTTTTTCATCGATGGTGGTGGTTTCGCGTCGGAACCGGTTATATCGAAAGGTATGGGTTTGCCCGAGGCTATCGGTGTGACGAAACACTTTACCGTTGGTGTAGTACTGGAACGTCATGCTATCGCCGTTAGGGCGTGTGAATGACGTCATGGCTCGATCCAGGTTGGTGCCATCAGTAGCGGTATAGTAGGCATAGGTTGTGGCAGCCTCTTGACCGGCGACTGCCCGCGGTGTTTCAAAGCTGGTTAGGTTATTGTTGGTATAGGTGTAGCGATAGGTATTCCCACTCCAGTCCTCAACGCGTGTGATGTGTTGATCGGCATTATCGTAATAGAACGTTAGGGAGCGGTTCAAATCATCCGTGACTGTACTCAGGTTTTCGCCGCTATAGGCAAAGTGTGTACTATTACCATTACGATCAGTCACACGAATAAGCTTAGCTTGTTCATCCGGCAGTCCCGCTATATTCTCAAAATAGAAGGTAAGACCACTCTTCTCACGAATTGAGTATTCGCCATTCGCTTCACGTTGCGCGGTGACACTTAGATCCTTTGAAAAATTTGTGAAGCTCGTACTGACAGGCACACCGGTTACCAGCCCTGCCATGTTGAATGTATTGGTAGCACCACTGCCATTCATCCACACAACCTGGCTGGTTTGGTCGTCACCGGAATCATCCATGAACACCAGGTAATGACTAAAACTGTGTGTCCAGCCATACCCCAGCGGGCCATCTTTACGTACATTTGAGTTATAGGTACGCTCAAATGCGAGATCGAGTCCGCCGCGGCCTTTTAGGTGAATATCCCATTCGGGGTGATACATATTACCTGAGACAAGGTTAACGGGGTCACCGGCCAGGGTTGTGAAACCACCGTTATAACCCGTGTAGGCTCCAAAACCTGGATCGTATTGCGGCATACTCACGTTTGCACCACCATCATTATAAAAACTATGATGTGGGTTGTATTGATTAAACGAAGGCCCGTATAGGCCTGTATTTAATGCTGGGTTATAACCATATTGGATGGGGCCATTACCGACTGTATAGCCACCTTCGGCAACATAGTCACCACTAATGGTGGCAAACATTTTGAATGTCGGGAAACCGTTAACGATTTGGTTATATTCAGCCAACCAAACACCGCCGCTCCAATTCTCATAACTAATTAAGCAAGCAGGCAATGTGATCTTATTGTAACCACTGTTTAACAAGCCTCTTAAATCGGTCTTCACTTGCTCACTATAATTGAGATCAATTGGAGTTGTTGGGCAAGATTGATTCAGCATGCTATCTACATCAAGAGGATTTAATAACTCGACAACTGTCAAAGCTGTTTCATTAGCATACTGTAGACCACGCGTAGTGCTAATCGCGTCCATCTGCGCATGCTCTTGCCATACATAAGACTCAAATGCAGAGGCCATTAAGGCACGTAACTTGAAGGCCTCAAAATTTGAGGCTGGTCCAGCACTATCGTTATTATTAATATTTGTTTGTCTAAATTTTGCGCCAGGAATATCGATTAAAAGACCTTCACTCGAAACTGCAAATGGAAGATCAAACAGATAGTTGACCTTCATGGCCGTTGAGACACTGCCTATATGATGGCCAGCATCACCAGTTTCATCATACAACCCACCGATTACACGACTGGCATTGTCGATGTAATTGAAATATCTAAGACCAACGATGTTTAGATATTCACCTAAGGTTTCGTCATGAAGTTCATTCGGGTCAGGTGTACCCCCCACGCTCACGAGCAGCTTGTTAGCACGCTCTTCAATCATTTGATCTGACGACTGAAAGGCCGAAATCATTAGGGAGTAATAATTATGTCCGCCAACATCATCAAATGAGGTGCTGTTTAAGATTAACGCGTCAAGATCAATCGTTACTGATACATCAAGTTTATTATCGATACTACACAAACCAACTGTTTGCGATGATGATGTGCTAATAACGTTCCCACCAAGCTTTATTACAGGCTTAACATTAGTGATCGAACAAGGTATTTCAGCCCCTGCTGTATCTAACCAGGTGTCAATATTTGTTTGATCGCTTGTGGTTGCGCCTGAAAACGAGAGGGTCAAGCGTTTATTGGCTAATTCGGGCAAATCAATTGCTACTGGAGATAAAAGCGGGACGTCTGTGGAATTTGTAAGGGAAATTGTTGCCTTAACACGATATGCACTAGGTATGGCGACCACATCAGATGCGGTTCCTTCTCCATTCCAACCAATATATTTAAGAATTCTATATGGAAGAGTACTGGGTAAGATATCAATTTCTTTTTGTACGATTGCCCCCTTGTAGCCCCCACCATGAGTCAATGCGGCCCCTAGTGTTTTCTCCATTTGGTTTTGCAATGCCTCATGTGGCATGGTAGTAGAACGTTGATTTAGGTAGGTATCAAAATCAAACGAAAAGAGTTGAATATCTGAAACAGTCGTACCGTCCGTGTATTCCATTTCTTTAAAACTTGGATCGAGCGGAATCCAATGATATCCACTGTTGCTGCTATTCGATCCGCGATAGTTGTCATATGGCACACAAGCTTGCACCCACATATGTACAAAAGACAGATCATTATTAACATCTAGCTCTCCAGCTATATAGCCTTGAATTACCCTGTCACGCGCTGAATAGACTGTTTTGGCTCCTAGCCAATTTAACATTTGTGCATCGTCACTAACCGCAATCTGACCAGTCACATAGCGTGATGGAATATTAGAGGCCCTGAATAATGCGATAAGCAGCGAGGCCTGATCAAGCGCATTACCTGAACCACTTTTTAGCGTAGCCAATGCCCCCTTGGCGGAACCGATGTATGGGATAAATCGAATATTATTTTTAACATATGAATATATTTTAATTGCGGAATAATCTAGGTCTTCTGCAAGGGTCAAGATTTCAGGATCAGTTATATCCACTTCTGGCAACGCACTAGAAATGTCGTTTGTCGTATAACTCGCACATGATTGAGCCTCAGTGGTTATTGGAGGCGCAGCAGCGAGGGCATTTGAGATGCCTACTGAAGCAAGCAAGCCATCAATCGCTTTATTACCCAGCTTATTTATCAGGCTTGCATCTATCTGGGGAACAAAAGCTGGCGATGAATTTCCCTGATGCCTTTCATATGCTGGAGGCAGTCCTTTTGGATAATCACTTGGCTTTCTTTGTACGGGTCTGTCTAACGAAAACCCAGGTTCAGACCGACCTCTAACATTAATCTTGGACGACATAAGATTCGTCAACAGATCTCTGGTACCAATAATTGCCAAGTGCCTCTCATCTATTGTTGAAGCAGAAATTACATTTTTCAATGATTTATTAACACTTAAAAAACGATCTGAAATCTTGGTTCTCAGCTCGGAATCACTCATGTTATGATCTGATAACCAATTCGAGACTTCTTCTTCAACGGTTAGTAATTCGGCTTGTTTTGATTCCAGGAGATTATTGATGTGACCAATTTCGGCATGCTTTGCATTATCTAGTTTTGTTAGCAACGCCGTAGTATCAGCAAGGTGAAAATCAAGTGTTTTACTCAACTCTGTTGATTTAGTGTTTTCACCTTGTCTGATTAAGGCGCCCCCCACTTTTTTTACAATGTCATCTTCACTTAGTACGGCTAGGTCTATTTTCTTAGTTCCGGCGCTATCAGGTGCATTCCAGGACACAGATAATGGTTCATCTTTAGCTTGTGAGCTAAATTTTTCATAGCCTATCCAACCAATTGCAACCAAGACAACCGTCATTAATGCAAAATAGTTAAACGACAAGAGACCGGGGGGAATATGTTTAAGCCAACCTTTCTGATTATTCATTTTTTAATCCCTTTACCGACAATTGCTACTGCATTTTTAAAGACCATAGAAAAACGCACAGAATTATTCTTCTTTTATCATTACCGTTATTCCTGAATCTTTGGGTTAACGGCTAAATAATCAATCGAGGAATGAAGTTTCGATGCTTGTGTAATAACTGAGAAGTGTGTCGTAACAATGATAGCGACTGACTGATAAAAAACAGATTAGTCGATTGTAGATATGCGTTGAATGACATGACCCCAAATCCCCATTTGGAAAAACAGTATTATTTTTTTCTATAACTATAGTAAAACATTTATCCATACATTCAGATGGATGTAAAGTTATAAATTTGTTAATACGTTTATAGTAGGATAAATAAAACTTTCAAGCTCACTAGCTTAAATAACATCCAGAATATACTTATTGATTTCACTAAGAATTTAAGAATTCGCCATTTATGAACAATCTCAATTGAAGTTAAGAAACTAAGACTGTCCGTCAAGTCATATCCCCGATTAATTTACTTAGCCGCTTATTGCTTATCACGTCTAACATCGATTACGGAATACGTGAATTCAAACGTATTAGGCTAGACTTTGCTACTCACCTGAAAGGTCAGTAGCAACAGGAGCACTATACAATGTCTCAGCTTGTTATCCTGTCGACGGCGGAACGCAACCGCTTTGATCAATCCCCAGTGTTTAACAAGGAAGAGCGACGGCGCTATTTTCTCCTTCCTGCCAATGTGCGGCTGAGACTGTCTCATATTAGGACACAGACAAATAAGGCTGGTTTCTTGCTCCAGTTCGGATATTTTCAGGCCACTGGGCGATTCTTCCCTGCCGGATTGTTTCGTCGCCGTGATATCGATTACATCAAGCGACTGTTTAAGCTTGAATCCGCGGATCTTGCTGGGTACAGCGACAGGATAGCGCGGCAGCATCGGCAACGTATTTGCGTGCTGATGAACTGGCAAAAGATAGATTCGACGGCTCGCGAAGCACTTATCACACACGCGCAACGCTACGTCGCCAATCAGGAATATCCTAAGCGAATTTTCGTAGGATTAACGGATTTATGCTGGAAACGACAATGGGTCATACCCCCGTATACCGAACTTGCCGGCATTATTACCGACAGTTTCAACAGTGCCGAGCACGAGTTGCTTGGAATGGTGAAGCGCCTTCTAACGCCACAGCACATTGAGAAGCTAGAGGACTTGTTGCAACCAATCCAACGTGGGGCTAACGCCGGTTCCCCGACTCCGCTGACACTGCTTAAGCGGACCGATCGATCGCTAAAAGTCGGTGCCATCAAGCGGTCACTCGAAATCCTTGTTCTATTTCGCGATCACTTCCACGCGTTGGCGCCAGCGTTGGACGCCCTGACCTTGAGCGATAAAGCGACCGATTATTATGCCACTTGGTTAACCAAAGCTGATCATCAACAACTGTCGCAATTTCCGAATCGTCACAAGGCCTACCTGCATCTACTTGCCTTCATAAAGCATCAATTTTATCGACGTCAGGATCACGCCATTGACGTGCTACTTAAGTCAGTCACGGCCACTCGGTCATACATTCGAAAACAGCTCAATCAGCAAGACCAAGTAAAACAAAAAGAGCGCAACATCGCGATCGAGGCGTTGCGTCAAGCTCAGTTGACGGCGTCACAGTTTGCTAACGGTGTGATTGCCGTCACCCGGGCTGAAAATGCCACACCCAATGAGAAGTACTACAAGATTGAAGCACTCGCACAGGATTACCTCGCCAGCCTTGACCCTACTGATGGTGACCGCTTTTTATCGCTTGATTCCGATATTCAAAAAGCACGAAAGAATGGTGCCTACTATGACTTACTCAGCTCATCATCGTTGAAATTACAACGTCGAATCTCTGATGTGGTAAGAACAGTCGTGTTTGACAAAGCATCTTCGGACGCTGACATAATGGCGGCCATTGAACACTTTAAGTCGAACGATGGACGTATCGGCCCGAATCCACCCAGTGCATTTCTGACACCACAAGACCAAGACGCGGTGTACACTGATCAGAGCATCTCTACCCCGCTCTACAAGAGCTTACTCTTTATCCATATGGCTGATCGCATAAAGTCTGGACACTTAAATCTCAACTACTCCTATCGTTACCGTGCCATTCAGGATTACCTGATTCCTGAGCAGGAATGGCAAGCCAATAAAACGCATATTCTCAGGGAGTGCGGCTTGGCTGAATATGTGGATGGTGCTTCCGTGCTTGCAGGACTGAAGAACGTCGTACATGAGCGTTTTAATGCCGTAAACGGCAATTTTATTGATGGTAAAAATGCCCATATGAGCATTGGGACCGACGGTTTGTGTCGTGTAAAAACGCCGAAAACCGAGTACGATTCACACTCATTCATCGCCTCAACCTTAACCGAGCAAGGTATTGTGCCGATCCTTGACCTGCTGAAAGGCGTTGACCGCGTTTGCAAATTTACTGCCACTTTTAAACACTTCAGCACCAAATACAGTAAGATGAAACCGACCACCGAAGCATTAATGGCTGGCATACTCGCGCAAGGGTGCAATATTGGTCTCGGAAAGCTTGCCAAAATATCCACTGGCATCGACATTGATATGCTACGTAACACGGTAAATTGGTGCTTTAGCCAAGACAATATTCGGGCGGCTAATCGCAAGATAACCGACGTCATCCAGGCATTAGCACTCGCCAATCATTACGTTCAGCAGCCACCGTTGATTCATTCCAGCAGTGACGGTCGAAAAATGACCGTGGCTGTCGACTCGATGCATTCGAGTTACTCGTATAAATACTTTGGACAAGAAAAAGGTGTCACCGACTACACATTTATCGATGAACGCCAAGCACTGACACATGCACTCGTGTTTAGCTCGTCTGACCGAGAAGCAGCCTACGTACTCGATGGACTTGTTGATAACCCGGTCACTCACGGCCTTGTTCACTCGACGGATACACACGGGTTTACCGAGCAAATTTTTGGGGCAGCGAATCTGATGGGCATATCATTCGCGCCGCGTATCGCGAACCTGCACCAGCAGCGCCTTTATGGATTCTCCACACGACGAACCTACCAAAAAATGGGTTACCCACTATTGCCTAGCCGTACTATCAACCAAAAACTGATTCTGAACCAATGGGATGACATTCTTCGCTTTATCGCCACGATCAAAAGCCATCGCAGTACAGCATCACAACTGTTCAAACGATTGAGTTCATATGCAAAAGATCACCCACTTTACAAAGCGTTGAAGGAGTACGGGCGCATCATTAAGACACAGTTTCTCCTCACTTACTATGATGACGTTGAACTGCGGCAACGGATTCAGAAACAGCTCAATCTAGTTGAACAAGCCAACAAATTCTCTCGCGCAGTGTTCTTCGATAACGACCAGGCATTTCAGGATGGTTCCCTCCATCGGCAGCAAGCTGCAATGGATTGCAAACTGCTGCTACAGAATTCGATCATCCTTTGGAACTACTTATCGTTGTCGGATCAAGTCATCAATACGAGTGACCCGGACGAACGTGAACAACTAATTGAAGCTATCCGTCGCGGCAGCGTAATTACCTGGGGGCACGTTAATCTACGCGGAGAGTACTCATTCACCCCGCCCTCGGTAAATGATCCTGTATTTGATTTTGAGAGGATAAAATCGTTTAAGATTAAATAATTGCATAAAGAGCTGTGTTGTTTAACGCAAGTATTACTATGTCTGAAACATCACCGTATTGGGAGATGTAGGAATAAGTTTTGGACAATTATCGGTTCAGAACGAACCAGGGTTATTCTTTAGAAACAATAACGTAGAGTTAATGCAGTTCCGCTTTAACCCCTATATTGCCGAGGACCCTATTATGGGCCGCTCTCTAGGGGCAGCGGTGGCGGCAGAGCTTGCCCATCGGCAACAACCTAAAGCTGTAGTACTTGAGTCTGCGTTTACTTCGGTGCCCGATGTTGCTGCTGACCTGTAT
>CALZHW010000073.1 GCA_945787125.1 uncultured Ectothiorhodospiraceae bacterium | reverse complement strand
ATGGGCCGACATGTCGGGGGATGGACTGCAGGATATTGTTCTGGTATATGACGGCAATGTTGAATACTGGCCGAACCGGGGTCATGGAAGTTGGGCCAAACGGATTCATATGAAAAACAGTCCACGTTTCCCCTATGGCTACGATTCAAAGCGCATTCTCGTGGGTGACGTGGACGGTGACGGCCTCGCGGACTTGATATATGTTGATAACCGCAAGGTGCTACTTTGGATCAACCAGGGTGGCAACGCTTGGAGCGATGCCATCGAGATCGACGGAACACCACCAGTGACAGATATGGATGCGGTGCGGCTCGTGGATTTGTTGGGTAGCGGTATCAGCGGTGTGCTCTGGAGTAAAGACGTAGTAAGTTCAGCGTCAGAGAATTACTACTTTCTCGATTTTACGGGTGGCACAAAACCTTACCTGCTGCATGAGATGGACAACCACATGGGTGCGTTAACCCGTGTAGAGTACCGTCCATCCACCGAGTACTATCTACAAGACCAGAAACGTCCCGAGACCCGCTGGAAGACCAGCTTGCCATTTCCAGTACAGGTGGTCGCGACGGTGGAAGTGGTCGATGTCATCTCCAAAGGTCAACTCACCACCGAATACAGCTATCACCACGGCTACTGGGATGGAGGTGAGCGCGAATTTCGTGGCTTTGGCCGAGTGGACCAGTGGGATACCGAAGCGTTTGAACGCTACAACACCTCTGTACTTCACCCTAAGGATACTTTTGATGCCGTATCCCAGAAGTTTTTTTCACCCCCGCTCGAGACGCGCACCTGGTTCCACCTGGGTCCGATCGGGCATGAAACGGGAGAGTGGATAGAGACCGACTTCAGCAGTGAATTTTGGTCGAGTGATGCGCCGATGCTTGACCGTCCAACATCCATGATAGCTTTTATCAAAGCACTACCACGCCGAGTAAAACGCAATGCTTTGCGCGCCTTACGCGGTAACATATTGCGTACCGAATTGTACGCCCGCGATGGTACAACGCGCGAGAATCGACCCTACACAGTCATGGAATACCTGCATGGGGTGACTTCCCTGCCGGTAAGCAAGAGCTGGCCGGATATCCCTGCAACGTGGCAAAAAGACGTATTTTTCCCACATTCGCTGGCGCAACGTGTTACCCAATGGGAGCGTGGCGATGATCCCATGACCCAGTTTAGCTTCACGGAAGATTATGATGACTACGGGCAACCACAGACGCAGACCCAAATCGCCTGTCCCCGAGGTTGGAAAAATATGAAGGGTACGCCGAAAAAGCCTTACCTAGCGACATGCGCTAAAACGGAATATGCCAAACCCGGCGATGCCCAACACTACATTATGGATCGGGTCGCAAAAATAACCAGCTATGAAATTATCAACGACGGCAGCCAGACGATTCGCAGTCTGAAGGACACCGCGGATGGCAGCAACAACTTAATGGTCATTGGCCAAACACTCATATATTATGATGGTCAGCCATATCAGGGCCTGGGTTACGGGAAGGTTGGTCAATACGGCGCCGAAGTGCGTACCGAGACCTTAATCCTTACTCAGGATATCCTGGATAAAGCCTACCTCAGTATCGGCACTGCCCCGAATGTACCCGAAATTCCACCTTACCTGACTACGGGCGCCGCGCCAAACTGGACGCCGGAGTATCCACAGCCATTCCGCACTCTGCTCAAGCAACAGGCGGGTTACAGCTATCATGCAGGTGGTGCAAACGACGAGCATAAGCGTGGCTATTTCATTGCTGGGTACCTGAAGTACGATTTCCAAGAGCCACAAGCCGCTGGCAGAGGTCTAGCAACGAGCAACAAAGACGCACTCGGATATGAGACCAAGATTGCTTACGATACCTTTCAGCTTTTGCCAATCCAAGTGACCGATCCAGCGAAACTTACAACCAAGGCGGATTACGACTACCGTGTATTACAGCCGAAGCAAGTGACCGACCCGAATGGCAACCGAACTCGTTACCGCTATACACCGCTGGGGCTCCTCCAAGGCACCGCCGTCATGGCAAGAGCCGGGGAGAATAAGGGCGATACGGATCAATCGCCAGGTTTGCAGCTCAAGTACGATTTCCTTGCGTTTGAAAAAAGTCCCGCCAATGCCCGGCAACCTATCTCGGTGCGTAATATCCGGCGCATACACCACATCAATGACACAGGTGTCGACCTCACCGAACGGGATCAAACCATCGAGACCATCGAGTATTCCGACGGTTTCGGCCGGTTGCTGCAGACCCGTACCCAGGCAGAGGATATCCTGTTTGGCAAAACCAATTTCGGTGATGCAGGTTTAAACGCTGATCAGTCAAAACCTGGCCAGGATGTGATCGGCAAAGCACCGTGTACCGGTGGGCAAGTCAATGTGGTCGTTAGCGGTTGGCAGACCTACGATAACAAAGGTCGGGTGGTCGAGAAATACGAACCGTTTTTTTCCTGCGGTTGGGACTATGCCCCCGTGAAAAATGGGCAGAAAGGCCAAAAGGCCACGATGTTTTACGACCCGCGCGGTCAGGTGATTCGTACCCTAAATCCCGATGGTTCCCAGCAGCGGGTCATCTATGGCAAGCCGCCCAATCTGTCTGACCCGCTCCAGTTTTCTCCAATGCCGTGGGAGATCTATACCTATGATGAAAACGACAATGCCGGTCATACCCATTATGACGATGCCCTGGCGTACAAAGACCACTGGAACACACCGCTCAACGCTGAAGTGGACGCCTTGGGCCGCACAATCAAAACCACAGAGCGTAAAGGCCCGAATCAGGCTGACGAGTACACCACAGAATCCACTTACGACATTCGCGGCAATCTGCTCACCATCAAGGATGCGCTGGGCCGTATCGCCTTCCGCTATATCTATGATTTGACTCCGGCCAGCGAAGAAAATGAGGACGAGGAAGAGCAAGGCGCGCAGGTGTTACGTATCGAGCAATTAGATGCCGGGATACGGCGCATCGTGTTTGATGCCTTAGGTAACGAGATCGAACGGCGGGATAGCAAAGGCGCGCTTATCCTGCAAGGTTACGATGATCTTAGTCGCCCGATCCGACTGTGGGCGCGAGACCGCGTCAATGAGAGCATAACCTTACGAGAATATCTCATCTACGGCGACAGCGCTGAGATCGGCCTGAGCCAGCAGCAAATGGACAACGCCAATCTGCGCGGCGAGCTCTATCAATACTACGACGAGGCAGGTCGCTTAACCTTCGAGGCCTTTGACTTCAAGGGTAACCTTCTAAGTAAAACCCGACGAGTCATCAGCGATGCAAGCATGCTAGCGATATTCAATCCACCGCCACCAAACTGGGAAGTGAGCGCTTTCCGTCTTGACTGGCAAGCCCCCGCTGGAACAAAGCTGAGCAGCTATGCCAGTGGTTTGTTAGATGCAACCGCTTATCAGACCTCATTAACTTATGATGCCCTGAATCGCGTAACAACCATGCATTACCCGCAGGATGTTGATGGTAAGCGCAAAACGCAAACAGTCAAATACAACCGGGCAGGTGCCTTGGAGCAGGTAGAGCTGGATGGCGCGGCTTATGTAAAACAGATCGCCTACAACGCTAAGGGCCAGCGGACACTCATTGCCTATGGCAATGGTCTGATGACCCGTTACGCCTATGATGCCAAAACCTTTCGGCTTACCCGCCTTTGCACCGAGTCTTATACCATGCCAAACGGACTGACTTATCATCCTGCGGGACAAGCTCTGCAGGACTTCGGTTATGCGCATGACCTTGCCGGCAATATTTTAAAAATTACCGATCGTACACCGGACAGTGGAATTCCGAATAGCATGAGTGGCAAGGATGCGCTGGATCGGGTGTTTAGTTACGATCCGCTATATCGCCTGTTTTCGGCGACGGGAAGAGAGTGTGACACATCGCTTGGCGGAAAACCCTGGGACAATGCGCCGAAATGTCAGGATGTCAGCCTCACGCGTGGGTATAAAGAGGCGTATTTTTATGATGCCGTTGGCAACATGAGTCAACTAAATCATAGCGCGGGGTCGGCGGGTTTCGTGCGGGATCTTACTTTGGTGCTTGGCACGAATCGTCTGCAGTCAATGACTACAGGAGGAAGTAATTACGCCTACAAATATGATGTCAATGGGAATATGCTTCAGGAGAACACTGAACGTCACTTTGAGTGGGACCATAGTGATCAGATGCGAGTGTTTAGAAATCAGGTTAGCGGCAGTGAACCCTCTGTACATGTTCAGTATCTCTATGATGCGGACGGCCAGCGTGTGAAAAAGCTGGTACGAAAACAAAATGGTGGAGGGATTGAGGTCACGGTTTATATTGATGAGTTATTTGAACACTGCTGGCAGGTTAAGAGTGGTAAAACAAAGCAGAACAATACATTGCATGTGATAGATGACGAGAGACGGATTGCGATGCTGCGGGTGGGTAACGCGATAGATGCTCGTGATACCAGCCCTACCGTTTTGTATCAGTTGGGAGACCATCTTGGCAGTAGCAATGTTGTTGTGAAGGCGGATGGTACCTGGATTAATCGGGAGGAATTTACTCCCTATGGGGAGACCAGTTTTGGTAATTATGCTGGGAAACGGTATCGGTTTACCGGGAAGGAGCGGGATGAGGAGAGTGGCTTTAATTATCATGGGGCGCGGTATTATGCAGCTTGGTTAGGTAGGTGGACAGGATGTGATCCAATACTTCTGTTGGAAGATAGCTCACACAGACAAAATACCTTCGTAATCTATGGAACGGATAGATTTAATGCCTATCAATACGCAAATAACAACCCAATAATATTTCGAGACATTACAGGAAAAGAGGGTGAAGGATTACCTGGTGATAATCATCAAATAATTAAAGCCACTCCGAAAGTCGATCCGCAGAAACAGAAACAGCAAGTTCAACTCACTCGAACTACACTCTATCTTGTCCCGCCTAAGATTCTTCCCTCGAAGGTAAAAGCCATGCATAAAGTTACAAAAGCTATATATAGCACACTTCATTCAAGACAAAAGGGTAAATCGATGTCTCAGGCCACAAGTCGAGCCGTTGGTGAAATTGGATATTCCACACTTATGTCGAAAACTGCTGGCAGTGGAGCTTATCCAATGGAGGTTGGTGCAGCTCTAGCAGAAGTGCTCTTAACTGAGAGAGAGCGTAAAAATTTACATCAGGCAGCAAAACACCCTGAGCCATTAGGGCGCGCTTTTAAAATAACTCTTGCTATTCTATGGCAAGCGAAGGAGGGAGCAAAGAGGTCTGCAGAGGCATTTGCGTATTTGGCAGGTTTTTCTGAGTCTCAAGAGTCAATTGCCAAAGCCAGAGCTAATGTTCAATTCCGGGAAAAACAGAAACCGATGTTTGAAAGAAATATTATTAACAAAATAATATCAGGGCGCATCAATGTTAATGAGCCGAGGTACCGGAATTTACTTCAACATCCTTCTCCTAGAATTAGGCGATATGCGCGCCTATCAAGATCAGGCATTTTTCGGAAGTAATATTAATAGACGAGAGAGTGAACATAAAAGAAATGTCAATATGTTTTTCTAGAACTGGTTTAGTTGAAAAAAATTGAAATATGAAAACTACGTAGATTGGTGAAAACTGTACCTTTCGGTGTGATCTATAAAAAAGTAGATGTGAATTGTGAATCTGGAAGGAAGGCCTGCTATCTACTGAAAACCAAGGCATATCCACCCACCAAGTCGTCTTGGATATCCAATACAAGACGGCTTAGTACCAAAAATGTAGTTAGTTAACGCAGCAATCGCTATCAAATAATATCTGTAATTATTTATCGGTATCCACGGATAAGAGGAGAATAAAATGATCCTACAAGGACGAAACCTAGCGTTTGATATGCAAGGCGAAGACGTAAAACTCCTCCATAGCGAATTACAATCATTGAGCTATGAAATCTCACAAGATGAGATCACACAGAGTTTTTTCGGCCAGACAACTCACGATGCTGTTCGAGACTTCCAACGTAAACGCGGCCTCACACCCAACGGCGTAGTCGATGAACGCACAGCTCAGATCATCAATGCCGCAGTCGATTCCCAACGACCCATCCCCGAACAGTTTATTGTCAGCGGTCAAGTGTTTCATCAGGACAAGACACCACTCGAGGGGCTTATTGTCAGAGCCTTCGACATCGCTTTACGCGGTGAGGCACAGAGCGAGATTCAGCTTGGTCAGGACGCTATCACCAAAGATTCCGGTGTCTATGAGATTACCTATTTGGCGGAAGTCCTAAGCCAGCGAGAGAAACGTCGGGCGAATCTGTTGGTACGTGTTTTTAGCCCGGAGGGGGCATCGTTGGCGGAATCGGCTGTTAGGCCCAATGCTGCAGATCTCGAAATTCTTAACCTCTTTGTTGAGCCGCAGATTGAACCCTCGACTGAAGAGGAGTTGCAAAGCCACAAGGTCGTTTTTCGCCTGCTTAACCAGGAGACTGAGGAGCCCTTGAGCGGTTATTCAGTGCGTGTTTTTGACCTGGATGTCAGTGAAGAGCCGTTAGAACTCGGTTTCGACATTAGCAATTCCCGAGGCCTGTTCAGTGTTGTCTACACCACGTCGCCTGAAGAACCGGAAGCGCGGCGGCGGTTGCGCCTACATGTTATCAATTCCGCAGAAGAAGAGATTCATCAGATAGAAGTCCAGGTGGCATCCGACCAGACCGAGATTGTTGACGTCAGCATACCGATCCCGGTGATCCCCGAGCCTCCATCACCTGCGCTCGAGCAATTAAACGAAACCTTGCAGTTGGAACTGCCCCGTGAATTACTGATACGCTTGGAAGAAGAGAAGATCCTAACCGTCGATGATATCCGCAAGGCAGGTGGCATCAGTGCGTTTGAGAACCTGCCGGTTGTCACGGATCACCCTGCGGTGCGAACCCTGGAGGCACACGCCAACCTCAGCGTTTTGTCCGCTGACACAGTGCTCAACGAGGCACTGATCAAAAACGGTTTTGACAGCATTGCCACTATTGCCAATACAAGCAAAGATGATTTTATTGATGCTATGCCTGAGCAGATAGATAAGATCAAAGCAATCGAGATTCATATCAAGGCCTCGAACCAAGACTTGTTCCTTAGTAATGTAGGAACCATGCTGAGAGCCGATCAGGCGAGTGGGTTAAAGTCATCATTGGGTATTGATCCATCCAAGCTATCAGCTTATCGCTGTGAATGCGATGACTGTGAATCGGCCGTGAGTCCGCTGGCTTATCTTGCTGACTTATTGAAATACATCGTTAAAAATCTGCGAGTAAAACCTGGTAACAAGATTACATTGAATGGCCTGGCGTTACAGCTCCATCAGCCCTTCGATAAGCTCCCGGCTTCCTGTGAAGAAATGGACAACAAGGTACGGCAGGTGCGGCTCTGCATCGAGGTCTTACGTCGTTATCTAAAACTTAATAATTATCCCGCAGCGGGCAGTGATGCCGAGAAAAAACTACAGAAGACGGAACAGGAATATCTCATTGATGCCTACGAGGCGTTGCTGACGCAACTGGGAACGTCTTATGAAGAAATACGTTTAGCCCGTAACGCCGATAGTAAAAAACGCAAGGCGCTTGCATCAAAACTGGGGATCGATCTGAAGACCGCTCGTCCCGACCAACTGGATCAACTCTTACTCAACACCGATCTGCTTGCCCTTACCGACAAGTTGGAGAAACTTACCGAAAACAATCTTGAGGTTCTTTTCGGTCTAGTCAGCACCGACATTTCAAAAACCCCACGTAATCCCCTTTCTGACGGTCCCAGTCTTGGGGATAACAAAGACCCGCAAATTACGCGTTGGAACCTGAAGGGTGTTGAGTTATATAGAAACACGGATGTTGATGGCTTTATCCATGTGAAGTTGACAAGTTTGGCCGCAGGTGGTGTCAAAGTCGAACTTTACCGTGACCCGGCCAAAACGCTACTCGTGGCTTCCGGAAAAAGATCGACGCACACAGGCACTGTAAAAGTTCGGTCGGAGAAGTTCAGTGGTCTCTATGGCCAAATTGAAATTGCTTATGTTACCGACAGCGACAAGATCCAGCTATCAGCCATCCCCACCGTGCTAAGCTGGCGGCTTGCCCAATTGCGCTCAGGCTGGAAGAGTAAGGACTGGCCAAGCAAGGAAGCGGATGACGTACGTCCGCTGATCGACCCTGACTTGATCGGTCTTGGCGACTTGCGAACTGAGTTGGCTAACAATCCGGCCTACGATCTGTGGAAAGAGAGGTCGACAAACGTCACAAGATTTTTTGATAACCTGAAAAAAACTGCACTTGACACTAAGAAAACGCCACAACAACGTTTTGAGGTTATCTTCATAGACGCTGTGGGTAAATCAACCTCCATATTTACTGAGCTTCGTAAGTCGGATAAGCATGGGACATCGATCAAATCGGAACTGAAAAAATACCATCTAACTTATGCAGGGTTTAAATATCTTGTTCGTTTGCTCGACATCGTGCAACAAGCAAATCCACAGATTCTGGATTCGGAGTGGGATGAAGTCTGTCATCTTCTGGTCGAAGTTAAAAAGCAGCGATTTTATTTCGATAAGAAGGCCGGCGAGTATTGGCGTAAAGAGGAAAAAGAGAAAAATATTGTACTTGGTCCGGATTTCTTCAAGCTGCGCGATACGGCATTAACCACCTATCCTCCACCAAAAACCACGGCTCTGCCTGCCTGGCGAGCTACCCGAACGAATCGACTCGACTGGGAAGACGAACTCGAATCCCGTATCGATCAGGAGGATAGCCTTATCGATACCTTCGAGGATGTGGCTGACAAGGTTGAGGTTTCGACCCTGGAAGAGCTTCGGGATGCATTAATTCTGGCAACAATCACGAAAAATGACGATCTACAAACCCAGGCGAAATGGGTAACGGATTACCTTCTTATCGATGCTAAAGCCGATGCCTGCCAGCAGACAACTCGCATCAGCCAGGCCATCGAGACCCTCCAGGTTTTATTGTGGTCCCTGAGAATAGGGCAACTCGTCAAATACACGGATCTCTATTTCACGAAGGATGCTAAGAAGTATTTTGACCTGGAATGGAAGTGGATCGGCTCGTATACCACCTGGCGTGCCGCCATGCTCGTGTTTCTCTATCCGGAAAATATCCTGATTCCGACCCTGCGCAAAAAGCAGACTCCTGCATTCAAGCTGTTGGTCAAAAGTTTGCGTAAAAACCGTAGCCTGACGCCTGAGCAGGCCTGTCAGGAGGGTAAGAACTACTCCGACTATTTCCGTGATATTTGCAACCTCAAGGTTGAGGCTTCTTGTCATGCCCTTACGCACCTATATGAAGGGGAGTGTCGTGATAGAAAGGGGCTTGGCAAGAGAACGCTATTTTACACATTTGCCCGAGGAAGCAACACCAAAGCAGTCTATTGGTCGGCTTATGATTATGCTAAGGACAATACGGATTATCCCCAGTCCTTTTGGGCGCTTGTGCCTGAACTAGACAACGTGACGAACATTATTGGCGCACATCCCTATATTAGTTCAGATAAAGAAGGTCACATATATTTGTTTGCAACTTTGACCGATGAAGGTGAACAGAAACTCATCTTTATTAGATACGATTTAAAAACGCAAAGTTGGGAAAAGGAGACGGTTGAGCTGGAACTTCCCGAAGATACCGTCAGGTTTGATGCGGTTCTGGTTCAGCGGCTGGACAACTGGATACCTCGACTCGTTATTCGTGACAGGGATAGTGGTACTGTTTACACCCGCCGCCTTAGTGCTGATGGTAGTGATTGGGAGGATGATGGTTTTTTAGAGCTAATTGTACCATTAGACGATTATTCTACCAATAGTTGGCACTATTTATCCTACCTTTCTCGTACAGTGGACGCCATATTAGCGGCACATCAAGTCAATGATAGACAGATAGTACTGATTCTGGATGGGAAAGACAGAACATTAATTACTCTTTGTTTTGAATATTCAAAATACCATTGGTTTCACTATACAAAATCAGGAAAAGGCGAATGGGAAGAAAATAAGTGGGCTTGGTTTGTTCAAGGAAACAAAGGATACTTAAGTCGCGGTTCTTGGCCTCGACTCGATACATCAAAAAAGAATGTTAATAAGTGGATTGGCAGCTTTGAGTGGAACAATAGCGATGAAATTTACGCTTTCTGGCGACGAGGGACAAATAGCTATTATCAACGGATAAAGGTTTCGAAAAAGGGATCTTCGTTGCTTGGTAAACAAGAGTCCTATGCGGCGCGGCTGGAACTAATAGTACGGGACTCCGGCCCTTTACCTAGTAAGAAAAACAGAAATGTCGCTTATCATTTTCAGAATGCTTCAGGTGGATTCCGCAAGTCCTTTACGCGAGATAAAAATTATCGCTTGGACCATGCGCCAACAGCGATGCGTATCGCTCCCCATGTAATGGCACCCTTTGATCTTGTTGAAAACCTATCCCAGAGTGAATTACAAAAACGCCGCCAGCAAATCGACTCAGCCTGGATATCGAATAAGGTAGGGCCACAATTCAACCTCACTTACCTGGAAGAAGCCTACTACTTCGTACCCATGCAGCTTGCACTACAGCTACAGAAACAAAAGCATTATCTCGCTGCGCTGGATTGGTTTCGTAATGCCTATGATTATACTATTCCCGAAGAGAGCAAGGATGATAATCGCAAAATTTACTATGGATTAACACAGGAAGAGACACTCACGCAGATATTTAAACGTGATACGGATTGGATGCGTGACCCCCTCAACCCCCACCTTATCGCTTCCACCCGTTTGAATACTTATACCCGCTTTACATTGCTTTCGATAATCCGTTGTTTGCTGGCCTATGCCGATGCCGAGTTTACTCGCGATACGACCGAATCGTTGGCCAGAGCGAGGACACTTTACAGGACGGCGCTTGAATTGTTGGACACTAAAGCGCTAAAGCAAGACAAGACGGCTTGTGAGAAAAAGATCGACGAGTTAATCATCAATATCGAGGATTCTGTGCCAGATTTGATGAAAGCAAGCTGGATCAACGTTAAGATAACGATTCAACAAATCAATAACTTTGAGACTGTTAAGACGCTGGTTGGTGAGATTCGAAATGTTCTGGCATCAAACGATAACTGGGATAGTCGTTTTAATCAGGTACAAAATTTAGTTAATGCTGCGATTTCACAACAAGACAGTGTTAAGAATTTCGCCGAGGTTCAATCAACCGACGATGTTATCTTAAAGTCAAACCATCAGCGCTTGCTAAGCGATGACACAATGTTTCAAGGAGTCAGAAAGTCAGGTGCATCAGAATCCCGAGCCGATGAGGCTGCACCGATGGATTCCAATGACATCGCTGCGCCAGCAACCGATGCCGTTTACAATACCCGGCCATCTTTCCATTTCTGTATCTCCCCAAATCCGGTGCTCAAGGCATTACGTCTAAAAACGCAGTTAAATCTACATAAGTTACGCACCTGTCGCAATATTGCCGGTATGAAGCGTGCCATCAGCCCATACTCCAGCGCGACGGATCAGATTAGCGGTTTACCACAAATTGGGACTAACGGAAATATTGTACTACCGGGCACGGTAACGATACAGCCGACGCTTTATCGCTATTCAGTTCTCATATCGCGAGCCAAAGAACTGGTCAACATCGCCCAGCAGATGGAAGCGGCGATGCTGTCCGCTATTGAAAAAACCGATGCTGAAGCTTACAACCGACTCAAGGCCCGGCAAGACATGCAGCTGGCGCGTTCGCAAGTGAAACTGCAAACGCTGCGGGTGAAGGAGGCGAAGGATGGCGTGAAGCTGGCAGATTTGCAGAAAAAGCGAGCCCAGATTCAAGTTGACCAATACCAAGAATGGTTGACGGATGGACTTACTCATATGGAAGAAGCCAGTCTTGGGCTTATGATAACGGTAGCTGCTGGTTATACTGCGGCAGCACTTGCGGCTGCCACGGAGCAGTTAGGCTTGAAGCAATCCGCAGCTATTGGCTACAGTGCTCAAGCAGTTCAGACCACTGCTTCGATGCTTACGCAATGGGCAAGTTATGAGCGGCGCGCCAAGGAGTGGGAATTCCAAAAGTCCTTGGCTGGCCAGGATGTGCTCATCGGCTCTCAACAAATCAAAATTTCCCAAGATCATGTCCGCGTGGTTGGACAGGAACACACTATTGCCAAGTTACAGAAGCAACAGGCCAAGGATACTATGGAATTCCTAACCAAGAAATTCACCAATGCTGAGCTTTATGACTGGATGAGCGATATACTGGAGGAGGTCTACGCCTATTTTCTTCAAGAAGCGACCGCTGTGGCAAAACTCGCCGAGAACCAGCTGGCTTTTGAGCGTCAGTCCACTCCTGCTAATTACATTCAGGACGATTACTGGAAAGCCCCATCCGAGGACATGGTGTCGACAACTTCGATTTCCGGAAAAACCACCGATCGCCGTGGATTGACCGGCTCCGCCCGGCTGCTGGAGGATCTCTATCAGCTCGACCAATACGCCTTCGAGACCGACAAGCGGAAGTTGCAGTTGACGAAAACCATTTCCTTGGCGGCGCTGTCGCCCATTGAATTCCAGCATTTTCGCGAAACCGGCGTGCTGGCCTTCAAGACAACCATGGGGATGTTCGACCGTGACTTTCCAGGTCATTATCTGCGCCTGATTAAACGTCTGCGCACTTCGGTGATCGCTCTCATACCGCCAACGCAAGGTATTCATGCTACGCTTTCTACAACAGGGTTATCCCGTGCCGTTATTAGTGGGACTGTTTTTCAGAAAGTCAATGTCAAACGAAATCTGGAGCTGGTTGCGCTCTCTTCACCGCGTGAAGCTACCGGGCTGTTTGAACTTAATCAGCAATCGGAAATGTTACTACCTTTTGAAGGTTTAGGCGTGGACACCAGCTGGGAATTCCGTTTGCCAAAACCAGCCAATCAATTTGACTACAGTACGATTACGGATGTACTTATTGCTATCGACTATACGGCACTCAATAGTACAAACTATCAAAAACAGGTGGTCCAGACGCTTGGTACAAAACTAAGCGCTGACAGGCCGTTCAGCTTCCGTCATACGTTTGCCGACGCCTGGTATGACCTACACAATCCCGACCAGACCAAAAACCCGATGGTTGTCACATTTAAAACACGTAAAGAAGATTTTCCGCCAAATCTTAATAGTCACAAAATTCAACATTTTGTGCTCTATTTTTCGAAGGCCAACGGAGAAACAAATACATTAAAAATACCGGTTCAGCTGACATACACTGCAACGGATTCCAAAGTTGCTGTTCCTGCGCCGCCAGTAGAAATCGAAACCATAAAAGGCGTGATCAGTACTCGTCGCGGCCACGCAAGTGGATGGATGCCAATCGTTGGACTATCACCTTTTGGGGAATGGACGCTGACACTGAAAGACAACCAAACCATCAGAGATTTATTTGAGAAGGAAGAAATAGAAGACATATTATTTGTCATCACCTATACAGGCCATACACCGGCATGGCCAAAGTGAGTGATGGAATACACCATGTTTTGAAGCCGGTTCATTAACCGTTAACCGCGTCGATGGCTACTTTGGTTTTAAATCTTTTCTGGCAGTGGTTATGTCTTAACATGCTGTTCGATTTAGAACCTGGTGATGAAATAGATACATTTATTTTTAATGGCCAAATAACGATTGTCAAAAAAGAAATCGGTGCTGCAAAGGGTATTCTTGCTCATATCAAGCCCGACAAACGGATGAGTGATGAGCAGTCGCTCCAAAGTACTTTGGAAGAAAAACAAAAAGGTGCAGCGTGATAGCGATTGATACTAATGATTTACTTCGTTACTTGCTACAAGGTGATGCTGGGCAATCAGCAAAAGCCAATAAGTTACTATCCGGAAATAATAGGATACTTATCACTGATGTTGTACTTTTCGAAACGATATAGACATTGAAGGGAAAAAAGTACGAGCTCTCCAAAGATGATTTTCTTCTCGTTGTTGATCAATTATTTAAAGAACCCAATTTAACATTCGAAGATGGGCAGACGGTGTGGAGAGCACTTAATCATTTTCAATCCCCGACGTTTTATATTCTAATTTACAATTTCCTCTCAATATACCTATAGCGTTTGAAGTTTAGGTGTAAGTGTGCGTTTGAACCTAAATCTCAACCGCCATAGTATATTACCCGCTATGAATTTAAGGTGCTTGCTCACTAGGTCCTGGCGGTTTAAAAAACAACCGCTTAAACCTCGTCAGATCATTTGTATTCACCAACCCATCTCCATCTAGATCGGCGTCCGGATCACTTGAGAAAAAGTTCGCTTTAAAATAGGTTAAATCATGCACATTGGTTAGCTTGTCGCCATTAAAATCTGCATCACACATATTACCAAACCCATCACGATCAGTATCGCGCTGCTTCGGGTTTGCAATTGATGAGCAATTATCATTTACGCTGAACACGCCATCACCATCGGGGTCTTGGTCAGTTGAGTTTGATGCCGAGTAAAAAGCATTTAATAAAGTCCCTGGTTCTAAAATACCGCCCAGGTTAGTAACTACCGCGTGATACGCACCTTCTGGCAAGTTAGCGGATATATCCGCCGTTATATTTTCACCATCCACTAATATAACATTTTCAACTAAAGGATTGTGTTCGACAATTTGCAAGCCGCCATAATTATCGGCAACGTAAATAGTGTTTGTGTTTATAGAAATACCGTATGCATATCCCGGCGAGTCGTACCAACCTGTGAGTAGTGGATTTGATAAATTATTAATATCGATCGTCAGCACCCCTCTTTCTGCATTGCTGACAAATACGGTGTTGTTCTCAACTGTTACGCCGTTAGCAAAACCAAATGTAGAGTATTCCCCAAATAAAGTCGGCGTAGTTGGTAGCAACGTGTTAATTACCTGTACACCGCCCCAACCGTCAGCAACAAAAGTCAAAAAACCGAATACATATACATCGTAGGCTGAACCTGGTGTATCATAAGTTCCACTGAATACCGGGTTAGTTGGATCTTCAACATTTATAATTTGTAAACCTGCTGAATGATCTGCAACATAAGCGTATTTACCGGATACAGTCACGCCCAATGCCAGTCCAGCCGTATCATAAGCCCCGGTAAAAAGCGGGTTCGTTGGGTCACTAATATCAATAATTTGTAAACCTGACAAATAGTCTGCTACATACGCATGATTGCCAAAAACTTTAACATCGTACGCTCTACCCGGTGTGTTAATGGCAGCAGTAAGGGTTGGGTTATTTGGATTAGAAACATCAATAATTTGCAGACCAGAGTCACCATCAGAGACATAGGCATAACTCCCCTCCACGTAGACGCCAAGCGCAAGATCTGGAGTATTATAAGTACCAAGATGGATAATATTCTTTGGATTGCTGATATCTAAAATAATCAATCCTGTTCCACCATCAGCTACATAGGCTAAATTACCAACAATTTGTGTATCATAGGCATTGTTTGGTGTACGGTAAGAACCAGCAAATGCTGGCACGTTACGATTGCGTATATCGATGACTTGCACGCCCACGCCACCGTCGGCCACATATAGCATACCGTTTAAAACATATAGGGATTTAGCATAACCAGTTGTATCAAGATACCCGACCCGCGTGATATTTGTCGGATCACTTATGTCAATTATGCGCACACCCGCGTGTTCGTCTGTTACATACGCAGTGTTACCAACAACGTCAACATGACTTGCAAAGCCAATGGTGTCATATGCACTAAGTAGCGTCATGTTTGCCGGGTTCGACACATCAATTGCCAATAAACCCGCCTGATATGCAGCGACATAGGCAACGTTATTTGATACAAAAACATCAAAAGCAGATTCTGGCGTTTGAAATGAACCAGCGAGAACAGGATTGCTAGGATCACGAATATCAATCACTAATAAACCTAAAAATTGATCCGCAATATACGCATAATTTCCCGCGACAAAAACATTTTTTGCGCGATTAGCAGTACCCGATTTTGTATACGAACCTGTTAATACTGGATTGACTGGATTACTGATGTCAACAACCAGTAAGCCAGAGGCAGAATCTGCAATATAGGCATAATTTCCTGAAACAATGATATCTGAGGCATAGCCGGGTGTATCGTAGTCTCCAATGTAAACTGGACTGTGAGGGTCACTTATGTCTACAATTTGTAAACCCGCCGTGAATGATGCGATGTATGCAGTGTTGTCTGAAATAGTGATGCCCCATGCTGCAGCAGGTGTAACATAGGTTGCAACCTGTGTTGGATTTGCAGGATTAGAAACATCAAGAACCACCATGCCGCTTGTATCATCTGCTACATAGACATAGTTACCCGATGCGTGGACATCCCGAGCATAATCATCTGTCCTATAATTACCTTGCCAGACCGGACCTCCTTTTATTAGATTAACACTGGCGTCTGATAGAAAGCCAGAACCTGAAATTAATACATTTTGAGTCGCATTTAGGTTACCACTATTTGGTGTTACGCTATTAACAACAGGCGCAACGGCGTAGGCGAAACTACCATAACTACCAATGACTAAAACTAACAAGCAAAATATTTTTTCTCGTATATTTTTCTTTTTGTTCACTTTATTTATCCCCTTTAATCTTCTAAAATTGCCACACTAATTAACCCCGTATAATTCATTATACGATTTCTCGCTTGATTCTTGATTTGGATAGAACGCTGAATCCTACTTTTAATTACAGCTCATTTTATGTTGTCGCAAAAAAACGGCGTTTCAATCTATCCATCTAGCCGTTCGTCTATAAGCAATTAATGAACCACTCAATAAATGCCGAGACAAGACATTGTTTTATTTGTTTTTTTTATAAGCTCTACCATTTTTTTCTTCCTGATATCGTTAAAAATAACTAGAATATAAAAGAAACTGTCGTTACAACCATGAAGAGCTGGTGGAATTTTTATATAAACATTACTGGCTATCTTTTTTGTAAAAACATTTTGACCATGAATTTCGGTTAGATCAAAGAACTCGATATAATCAAATTCAATTTAACCGCTAATTACTTACGCAGAACAATGAAAACACCGACTAAATTCTATTACTTCAAGCGAAGTGTCGTTTTACGGCGACTGCTTTCCGCTCTATAACCATGGTGTTATGGATATGGTTCTGCGCGATAACTTCGAAAAAGGGTATTAGGGGAATAGGGAATAGGGAATAGGGGGCAGGTTCGTTGTATCATTTTCAAACCAAACTGGGCTTGGGTTCCTCAGTTATTAAAATATATTTCGAATATTTTGATGTTTGTTTTCTGTCTTTCCTTGGGGGTATATAAGAATTTTCTAAATGTCCGCTTTTGATCGATATTCTCCTGTTTATGTTTCAGAGATGCTTCATCAGAAAATCATCTTTACTATTGATAATAAGTAACGAAAGAGGATAATCTTTACTAAGTAATTTAAGTAATTTAAGTAATAGAGGTGTGTTATGCCAAAAGTAAGCTCAAAAAGACAAATTACCATTCCTATAAACCAGTGTCAGGAAGCCAATATAGAACCTGGTGATGAATAGATACATTTATTTTTAATGGCCAAATAACGATTGTCAAAAAAGAAATCGGTGCTGCAAAGGGTATTCTTGCTCATATCAAGCCTGACAAACGGATGAGTGATGAGCAGTCGCTCCAAAGTACTTTGGAAGAAAAACAAAAAGGTGCAGCGTGATAGTGATTGATACCAATGTTATACTTCGTTACCTGCTACAAGATGATGCTAGGCAATCAGTACAAGCCAATAAGTGACTATCTGGAAATAATAGGATTCTTATCACTGATGTTGTACTTTCCGAAACAATATGGACATTGAAGGGAGAAAAATACAAGCTCTCCAAAGATGATTTGCTTCTCGTTGTTGATCAATTATTTAAAGAACCCAATATAACATTCGAAGATGGGCAGACGGTGTGGAGAGCACTTAATGATTTTCGATCTACCCAGCCGGTTTATCTTTTATCTTACCCTTTATGACCTCAATAACCCTTAGTGGATGATAAGTCGACTCCCCGCTTTTGAAATGACTCAACGCATAATGTGTACAACCGTTTCCTGGATTTCTTCAATCGCTTCAGCAGCGCGACATCAGAACGATCGGCCAATCCGCGTTTTCTTGCACGCACTACAATTTCACGAAGTGAATGATCACAGCTAAGATGGGTCAGTAGTGTACGTATGAGACTCTCGTCAGATTTATTTTTTCCGCAAACCCTTAAGGCGCCAGTGCTGACAGCTAGTTCACCCCAATTAGCTGGAAAAAACGATTGCAATAGTATCCAGTCTTCGTCCATAGCCCCCCACACACATGATACCTACATCCATGTTAGGGGAGAACCTTCGTTTAATCAATAAACAAGTTAGCGCTTATGGGGAACCTACTGCCCTGTTGGCGCCGGAGCAAACCCGAAGATAAATGCCGCAACTTTATTTGCATAAAAAAGCGGCTAAAACCCTCTTGCTCAGATGAGCTTTTAGCCGCGCTTAGCGTTAGAATATTATCTGGTC
>CALZHW010000072.1 GCA_945787125.1 uncultured Ectothiorhodospiraceae bacterium | reverse complement strand
CTAAAAACGCAAAAAAATCATGCCAGGTTTCTCGCGAAACGATTTGCTGCTAAAGAAGCGGCTGTCAAAGCGCTCGGTACTGGTTTCAGTCAGGGTATATCCATGCAGCATATCAGCGTGATACACGACGAGCTTGGCAAGCCTGAATTATTATTTGACGAAGTGGCCAGGCAGTTGCTGGATGAAAAAAAAATTAAAACAATGCACCTCAGCATCGCCGATGAACACCACTATGCGATAGCTTATGTGGTATTGGAATATTAAACCTAGATTAATCAGTTGAACCACGATTTCTACCCACAGGGCACTCGGTAGCACAAGCTCTTGATGCACCTAGCAAATTCAAAAATATGCTGATCACCAATAAGGTGACCACGCAATTCTTGAATTCACTATGCACTTCAATAGCTTGCACTACCGAGTGCCCTCTGGGTGAAAATTCGCGCCAACTGATTATTCTAGGTTAAACCTGAATGCATCAGTTAACCGCTTGACAACATTGGCAAGTCATTGAAACTATTGATTAATCCTGCTTTCCCTTATTGGGTGAAAGCGCTATGATGTGTATAGCCCGCTATTGCGCCTCATCGCGTCTAGCTAGTCACAAAAAAAATGCACTTTACACATCATCCAACTGATGATTTTTGGTTAAAAGTATAAATAAAATGTCACCGATTATTGATTTACATTCACATTCCTATTATTCAGACGGCAGCTTGTCGCCAACCGAACTGGTGACACGCGCACATGCGCAGGGCGTTAAACTGCTGGCATTAACGGATCACGATGAAACTAAAGGCCTAGCGGAAGCGCAAGAGCAGGCTAAAAAACTCGGTATTCATCTTGTGAATGGTGTTGAAGTTTCTGTCAGCTGGCAAAGTAAAACAATCCACATCATTGGTTTGGGCGTCGATATTGATAACCCCGAATTGCAAGCCGGATTAAAGCAAATTCGTGACGAACGGGTTAAACGGGCAAAAAAAATTGCCGAAAAAATGCAAAAATGTGGGTTGGAGAATGTCTGGCAGGAAATCACCGAGGAAGTCGGTTTCGAAGCCATTACCCGTACTCACTTTGCGCGCTATTTATTGGCCAGAGGTCACGCCAAAGATATGCAGCAGGTGTTTAAGCGCTGGTTGGCGCCCAAGGGCAAAGCCTATGTTAATGGTCAGTGGGTGGCGTTAGAACAAGCACTTGCATGGATTAAGCAAGCGGGCGGGCAAGCGGTAATCGCCCACCCCATTCGCTATCGACTAACGCATGCAAAACTCGAAGAGTTGGTGAAAGATTTTAAACAGCATGGCGGGGTGGGCATCGAAGTCGTTGGCAGTTATTCAAATGTCAAAGAGCGGTCTTATGTTGCATCTCTGGCACGGCGTTTTGGTTTATTGGCGTCAGTGGGTTCAGATTTCCATTCGCCGGGAAACCCTTATATTGAATTGGGACGAAATTTAACGCTGCCGCTGGAAACAAACGCCATCTGGCAAGATTGGCCAGCATACCAGGATGCGCTGCAAGCGGTGGCATCATGAGTCTATTTATACAAATTCATCCAGATAATCCACAAGCGCGATTAATTACTCAAGCGGTAGATATTTTAAGCAAGGGTGGGGTGATTATTTATCCCACAGATTCCTGTTATGCGATGGGTTGCCGGATTGGTGATAAGTCTGCTGCTGATCGAATTCGTCGGATACGGCGGCTCGATGATAAACATGATTTTACCTTGATGTGCCGCAACCTGGCGGAAATCGGCTTATATGCGAAACTGGATAACTCCGCATTTCGTTTGATCCGCTCTGTTACGCCTGGCCCCTACACGTTTATTTTACAAGCAACTAAAGAAGTGCCACGGCGATTACTGACGCCAAAACGTAAAACTATCGGGTTGCGAATTGCGGATGATGCGATTGTCACCGATTTGTTAAACACCCTGGGTGAGCCTATTATTAGCACCACGCTGATGTTGCCAGGTGACGATTATCCGTTAACCGATCCCTTCGAAATGCGTGATATATTAGATAGCCAGGTAGACTTGATTATCGATGGCGGTTACCGTGGCATGGAGCCTACTACCGTGGTGGATATGATTGACGAAGTTCCTAAACTGGTTCGCGTTGGTTTGGGTGATCCCGATATCATTGACGCAGGATAAGTTAGGGATATCATCCTAGATTCCGCAGTTGAACGTTTACAGGTCAATATAACACTATGAATTTATTAAATATATCAACTGCACCGCAGTTCACCCTTTCGGTGAGTCACTGCAACCTGTATTGCACGTCTTTATTACACTGCTTTGCGTGTGAACTATTTCCCAAAGGGAACAACCATTTGGGAAATAGTTCATTACGCAATTCAGCACAAAATGACGCACACTACAGGCTGCTCAACTGCGGATTCTAGGATTATGGAACTATCATTAATTCAAAAGTTTACCGTCTGGGTTTTACCCGTCATATTCGCCATAACCGTACATGAAGTTGCCCATGGCTGGGTGGCGCTGCGATTGGGCGATCCTACAGCTAAAATGCTTGGCCGGTTAACTTTGAACCCCATAAAACACATTGATCCCATTGGTACTTTGCTGGTGCCGGGTATTTTACTGGCTATAGGTGGTTTTCTATTTGGTTGGGCGAAACCCGTGCCGATTACCTGGGAGAACCTTAGGAATCCCCGTCGAGATGTCGCCTTGGTGGCGATTGCTGGCCCTGGCGCAAATTTGATCATGGCGATTATTTGGCTTTTGATTGCTAAACTCGGTGCGGTTTTAGCGGTGACCAGTGATTCGCCGTTTGTTTACCTGCAATTGATTGGTGAAGCAGGGATTTTTATCAATTTAATTTTAATGCTATTAAACCTTTTGCCCATCCTGCCACTCGACGGCGGGCGTGTCTTGGCGGCGCTTTTACCTGGTCCATTATCCTATAAATTCAGTCGTTTAGAGCCATTCGGATTCTTTATTGTATTGGGTTTATTATTTACCGGTGTTTTATCCTCGTTGTTGTATCCCATCCTGCTGTTAATGCGTGATATGATGTACGCTCTCGTTGGGTTATAGGAGTTTACGTTGGCAACAGTTTCCAGTCTTAACCGTGTGCTATCCGGCATGCGCACCACAGGCAAACTTCATTTAGGTCATTATCATGGCGTTTTAAAAAATTGGGTTAATCTCCAGCATGAACACGACTGCTTTTTCTTTGCTGCCGACTGGCATGCATTGACAACCCATTATGAAGATCCATCAATCATCGAAAATAGTGTATACGATGTAATTATTGATTGGTTAGCCGCCGGGGTTAATCCTGGTTCAGCAACAATTTTTATTCAATCCAAAGTTCCGGAACATGCTGAATTGCATTTACTGCTTTCAATGATAACACCGCTGGGCTGGCTTGAACGGGTGCCGACCTTTAAAGATCAGCAGGAAAAACTTAAAGAAAAAGACCTAGCGACATATGGATTTCTTGGTTATCCCTTGTTGCAAAGTGCCGATATTTTGATTTACAAAGCAGGCTTGGTGCCGGTTGGTGAGGATCAAGTCTCGCATGTTGAACTAACCCGTGAAGTCGCGCGTCGCTTCAATCATCTGTATGGACGTGAGAAAGGTTACGAAGAAAAAGCTGAAGCGGCTATCGGTAAAATGGGCCGCAAAAACGCTAAACTTTATAAAGAATTACAAAAGCGCTATCGCGAGCAAGGCGATACAGAAGCCTTGAGTACTGGCCGTGCTTTACTGGAATCGCAACACAATTTATCGGTCGGTGATAAGGAGCGTTTGTTCGGTTTTATCGAAGGCGGTGGTAAGGTGATTTTGCCAGAGCCACAATCCTTGCTGACAAAAGCGTCCAAGGTGCCGGGGCTGGATGGGCAAAAAATGTCAAAGTCCTATGGCAATACTATCGGTTTGCGCGAAGAGCCTGCATCGATTGAGAAAAAAATTAAAATCATGCCGACCGATCCAGCACGCGTAAGACTCACTGATCCCGGTGATCCGCAAAAGTGTCCGGTATGGCAGTTCCATTTAATGTATTCCAGTGAAGAAGTGAAAGCCTGGGTACAGGAAAGTTGTACAACAGCAGCGATTGGTTGCATAGACTGCAAACAACGAGTGACTGACGCGGTATTAAAAGAACTTCAACCCATACGCGAAGCAGCGCAAGAATATATTGATGATCCGAAGATTGTCAGAACGATTGTCGCAGAGGGCAATGAGCGGGCAAGAGATGTTGCGAGGGATACGCTGGATGAGGTGCGTCTGGCAATGGGTTTGTCTTATAGATGATGTAGATGATGTAGATGATGTAGATGATGTAGATGATGTAGATGATGTAGATGATGATGTCAGTGATGTCTATCAAAGGCTGTCAACGTGCGTTTTTCTGTTGCGTCCCCGTTCCTTAGAACTCTTTAATATTTTAGCAGGAAAAACAGGTGTCCGATTTAACTGAAGTCAATACCGAAGCAGAATCTATCGTCGAAACCTTAGCGGTGGTAAATGGTCAGGTTGTCACGAAACTTCCACATGATCTGTATATTCCGCCTGACGCGCTGGAAGTATTCCTGGAGACGTTTGAAGGCCCGTTAGATTTACTTTTATACCTTATAAAAAAACAAAATGTTGATATTTTAAATATCCCCATCGCTGAAATAACTCGTCAGTACATGACGTATGTTGAGTTAATGAAATCAGTGCATTTGGAATTAGCCGGGGAATATTTGGTGATGGCCGCCATGCTTGCTGAAATAAAATCTCGCATGATGTTACCTAAAATAGTCACTGAAGAAGGTGAAGAAACTGACCCACGGGCTGATCTGATACGACGCTTACAAGAATACGAACGGTTCAAACAGGCGGCTGATGATATAGACCGATTACCCCGGGAAGAACGAGATTTTTTCCTCACCGAGCCGGTTCATTGTGAACGAGAAGTTAGAAAAACCCATCCTGAAATTGATCTCAATGAAGTGCTGCGAGCCATGCGCGATGTTTTAAAGCGCGCAGATTTGCTGACCCACCATCAAATCAAACGTGAGGCATTGTCCGTGCGTGAGCGCATGGCAACAATACTCAGTACTTTATCGGCAGAAAATTTTACAGACTTTACTCAACTGTTTAATCCACAGGAAGGTCGACGGGGTATCGTCGTTTCATTTCTGGCGGTACTTGAGCTGCTCAAAGGCTCTTTGATTGAATTAGTGCAAACCGAGGCATATGGCCCAATACATGTGAAAGCGATCCAATGAGTGATACCCAATTAAAAGCGATTATTGAAGGTTTTGTTTTTGCCAGCGACAAAGCATTGTCGGTTGATCGATTAATAAAATATTTTCCTGAAGGTGAAGAGCCTGAGCCACAAGCAGTGCTTGATGTCCTGGCTGAATTGCAAATAGATTACGAAGACCGTGGTGTTGAGTTGCGTAAAGTCAGTACCGGTTATCGTTTTCAGGTAAAGCAAACGATTACTCCCTGGGTATCACGGCTATGGGATGAAAAACCCGCACGGTATACCCGTGCATTGTTAGAGACATTGGCGCTGATCGTCTATCGGCAACCGATTACTCGCGGTGAGATTGAAGAAATTCGCGGCGTTGCGGTGAGTAGTAACATTATTAAAACATTACAAGAGCGCGAATGGGTGCGTATTGTGGGGCATAGAGATGTGCCTGGAAGACCGGCATTATACGCGTCCACCAAAATGTTTCTCGACTACTTTAATTTAGAGAGTCTTGAGCAGTTGCCACCGTTATCTGAAATAAAAGATTTGGATAAAATTGCCAGTGAGCTTGACCCGGAAAAAAACGCTGAATTAATTGAAGCCATTAATGAAATGCAAAACGCACAAATGGTTGCGGTTGATGAGGATACTACTAACATCACAGTCGCGGAAACCGGGGACGAGGTTGAGGGTGAGACTGAGGTTGAAGATAAAGAGTTAATTCATGAACAAGCTGAAGCCATGTTTGCAGCCGATGCGCCTGACCTTGAAGTCTCTGAAATTGAACCTGAGTCGCAAGCCTTAATTGGCGAAAAGAGCGAACAGGGCGAAGAAGATCCTGAACATATCATTGCGTCGGGTGCGTCGATTGAGACGATTGTTGCAGAGAACGACGAAACTCAAGACAACTCGACAGAATTTGTCGTTGAGGCGCTCGCACAGGCGTCGGTTGAAAATGACGAAAATAATAGAGCAGCAGTAGTGGAAATATCCTCACCAGTGGATAATGATGCTAGCAATACCAATAACAGTAGTAGTAAACAATACGACGTAGCTGATTATGACGACAATGTTGAAGAAAATCGCAACCGTATGGCTAATGAAGAGACGTCTGCAAGCTAATGATAAAACCCGATGCTGTAAAAACCCCAAAGAATACTGAACGTTTACAAAAAGTCCTGGCGCGCGCCGGTTATGGTTCACGCCGTGAAATTGAAGGCTGGATCAGTCAAGGGCGAGTTAAAGTGAATGATAAAGTTGCCGAGATTGGTCAGAGCTGCTCACCGGGTGACAAAATTAAGGTCAATGGCAAACTGGTGCCAGCGGCTCGCTTAAGAGCCAAAGAAACTAAAGTGATTATTTATCACAAACCAGTGGGAGAAGTGACAACCCGATCTGATCCTGAAGGAAGAAATACCGTTTTTGATAACCTACCTCGCATACAAGGCGGACGCTGGGTCTCCATTGGCCGGCTGGATCTTAATACCTCAGGTTTGTTGTTATTGACCACTGACGGGCATCTTGCCAACGAACTCATGCATCCCAGCAATGAAATTGAGCGCGAATACGCCGTTCGCGTATTTGGTGAAGTCAATCCCGAGACCTTGAAAATACTCAAAACGGGTGTTTTACTTGAAGACGGCACCGCACGTTTTGATGCAATTATTGATAAAGGTGGCCAGGGCGCAAATCACTGGTATCACGTTATCCTTAAAGAAGGGCGCAAAAGAGAGGTCAGACGCTTATGGGAATCACAAGGTGTTACCGTTAGCCGCTTGATCCGAGTTCGCTTTGGCACAATCAACTTACCCAAGTCAGTCAGACCCGGTAGAAGTGAAGACTTAACGGAAAGCCAAATCGCATCTTTGCAACAACTTATCAAGCCAAAAACCTAACCAGTCAAGGTTGGGGTGAGAGTCTTTTTACGAGCCCCAACATGTTATAAAGCCAGCCCGTAGGGTGCGTTCCACGCACCAGCGAAACCTGCGGACGCCCCAAAAATACAGAGCCAGCTGATAAATAAACAGATTTGTTGGGCACGCTAAGTTTAGCTCAACCTACGAAAATAATGGTTTTTAGCACGCAGGAGCTTGGGCGCAAATCATCTACGACCCTCTTGTTGGTACGCATTGATTGATTTGCAGGTTGTTGAGAAATTGACTATTTAGTTTCAGTTCCATGATGACCTCATAACTACTATCATCCAGTTGTGTTACCGTTAGCGTTCGTGCCCCACTGATATATGAATCCATGTAAAGATTAATGCGTTCATTGCTGAGTGCCAGGTCTGACATGGTGGTATTGCCCCAGAGTTGAATACCAGAGACTCTTTCTGACAACGTACGCATTGCATCCAGCTTGGCCGCACGAATTGCCAGCAAGCGGCGTTGTGGTTCAGAAACATAGAGACGAGGGGGCGCCCCGTAACCGGATGCACGGATTTTTGTGTTCGCTACTGTTTGTGCTTTTGGGGTTGCCATAAAAGGCGCCATGCCGGGAGGACAAAAATTTTCCGCACTGTTTGCAGCAGCGTCTCTGTCATTCTCACGTGACTGTGAGTTATCCGCAGTGTTATCGGCATAGTTATTGGCATTGTTACCGTGCATGCCCCTACGCTTTGACATCAGCTCTTCCGGTAAAGTACTTTGCTCAGGGAAATCAGACTTTCCCAGCTCACGCATATTGCTGGAATGATTCCAGCCTTCAACCGCAGTGGTTTCTACTTTATCGTGGGTGGGTGATTTACCCTTGGTGGTAACAATTGATGTGCATCCCAGCCAAAAGGGTAATAGCAGCGCTATTACGCAGAGTCGGCTGTGGTGAGAGTGATGAGTGTGCCGAGAGTTAAATAAACTGTGCATGCGTTAAACCTTGTGTGTCAATACCCCGTGATGGTAACCATCAGCGTTGAGGTATAATCCCCTGCGATTGCAGTTGCAGTATCTGTGCCTTTTAAACTAACACCTATCACTTTGTTTTGTGTAACTGTAGATAAACCTGATTCAACTACAATCGGTGTGCGTGATAAGCTGATTTCCGGATTATTGTCATAACTTACTTGATACGCGATGCCGTAGCTGCCATTCATTAATTGCCCGTTAGTATCATCACTTAATTGAATATCATAGGGTTGATCCGAACTTAGCGTGATATTGGCAACACTGTGTCTGACCACATCAACCCCGGGTGTGACGATGAGAGCGCTGTTGGGTGATATGGCTAAAGAAACCACCGCTGCTGCCTGGTCAGCGAGCAATACAATCATCATTACAAATAATAAACGAAGTTTCTTTGTAGAGTTTATTTTTGTGTTAATTGGTTTGTTTATTGGTGTGATCATTAGGGTTGTTGGCCTTTACGGAAACCTTTTACGGAAATTTTGCCATGCGTACAATGCCAAAATCTATCAATCGACTTTGGCCAGATTCTACAGTAACTTCGGCGCTGGTTTGTTCAGTATCCAGGGAGATTTTATAATTGCCCGGTTGCAGATTTTCGACTTCAAAGTAACCTTCTTCATCGGTAAAAAAACGGCTGCTGCTATTAGTTTCAAGATTATGAAAAGTACCTTTGACTAATTTAATGGGTAACCATTCGTTGTCGGTTAACACACCTGCACCGTAAACATTAATATGTTTGGTAATTTCAACAATTGCGCCACTGCGATAGCCACTGAATATTCGATATTTACGTTTGCTCAGATCAAGATAGTCATTTTCTGATTCCGGAACAAGATGTAATGTACTGGCGCCATATGCACTCAGGTTAGGGAAAATTGTTGCCGAGTTACTGCCGCTCAGATAAGACATGGAACCTTGATTGTTAAGATCACCACCTCTGCCCACATAAATTTTATCAAAGCCAAGCTGCGAGCCAGATTTGATAATCGCAAATGAACCATTACCGATGGGTCGGCCAAAGGCAAATGAACGATTAATCATGGCAAATGAACTGGAAATAGAAAAGCTTTCATACGTCTGACTTTGTTCAGCGCCATCTTTACGGATGTTGCTGCTATTGATATGCGTATTAAACAGCGATGTTTTCCAGTTTACGCCGCCTTTGAAATTTTGACTGGTTTTATTCTCTGCAACAGATGCATTAAACGCTGTACCTAGCTCACCATTAAATGAGCGGGCGATATTTATTTGCTTCTGCGCTGTTAGATTGTCATAACTAAAGTTTGTCGATAACCGTTTTCGCGGACGCCAGGTGAGAGAAACTCTAATACCTTTACCAGCATTATTTTTTTGTTTGTTTAAGGCCGTATAGCCGTCCAGGCTAATTGTCATATTCTTTGAAACCCGACCACTGACTTTCGCGGATATTCGATATTCTTCACGTTTATCCCAATTTTGTTCATAATAGGCTGAATAACTTTGACGCCAGCGTTTTATATACGGCAAGGGCAGGCTAACAGAGCCAGAATAAAACACCCGTTGCAAAGTAGAATATTCATTTTTACCCAGATAAGTAAAATTTTTCGATTTCCAGTTGATCGTATTGCTCAGTGAAAAACGGCTGGTAGAGATAAAGTGATTAATATTGCTGCCATATCCCATTCGTCCTTTATTACCATGTTGCACACTGGAAAGTGCACTGGCTTCAAAGGTGCCCAGTAAGCTGGTTGCCACACCGTATGCGCCTGTAGAGATAAAATCACTTTGCCCCTCTGACAGTATCCCCAGTGTGATATTTTTTGTAATACCATGTTTCGCATAAGCACTAAACACGGGTTGGCCTTTATCATAACGGGTGGTTTCAAGGTGTTGTGTGAGTCGCGATACGCCCACGCTGAACGAATAATCGGATAAACCGGGAACAAGTACCTTGTTATTGTCGAAACCAACAAACTTATGATTAGTTATTTGCCCGGCTTGATCAGTAATTTCAATGCGAACAAAGTTTATACCATCAATTAACGGGAAATCCTGTAAGTCATAATAACCGGCTTGCAGTTGCAGTGTTTGCCGCGGTATATCGTTTACAAAAATTTTAACCGTTGATTCGCTCTCCACGAAAATTCGTTGGTGTGCAACTGGGTTGATGAGTAAGTTTGGTTGCAAGGAAAACTCGCGGGTAATGCTAAAGCCAGTCATGGATTTTTTGCCCAGCAAACCTGTGGTTTTGTATTCAATATCGCCGATACTCAAACGCGTGATTTGATCTGGGAAGTCACGCACTAGGCGGGTTATTTTGCGTTTATGTGATTTTTCCATCACATCATAGGTACTGCTATTTTCCAATACCCAGCCATTGATGTTCATTGCCGCATCGAGATTAACATAGTCAGACAACGTTTTTTTATCCCGCCAGCTGCGCGACCAGTAAGGGGTTAGAGACGCGCTGAATGCTGCCGCCTGCACATCAATCACTCTATCTTGCGCTACGCTCCCGCCCAGTTGCTTGGTGATGACCTTTCTATAATGCGCAGGTACATTCAGCTCAGCAACTAGATTGGAATTATCGATAACAATCTCAAAACCCATGGGAATCAAGTCTTGATAATTAATCCATTGTTTTTCAACATAATGCGAGCGTAGCTGTCGATAAATTTCTGGCGTTAAATGCTCCTGAAACAAGTTTAGCAAGGTGTCTTTTGCGAGAAAAACCGTGACTAATGTATCTGTAGCGAGAATTCTGATATCACCTTGTAACACGTCATTAAACGTTAGGCTCAATAGGCCATCTTGCAGGCTGCCAGGCTCAGATTCCGTATCTGCTACTAGATCATCTGGGGTAGTGGCGAGGGTGTTTTCTTGAGTCGATTCAGCATTGGCATTGTTTTCAGTTGCCGCAGGTGGCAAGTAAACAAACTCTTCTAGTTTTGGCAATGGATTGGGCTTAGGCAACGCTTGCGGTTTGGGTAATGCTTTTGGAACAGGCAGTGGCTTAGCTTTGGGTAACGATTTCGGTGTTGGCAACGGCTTTATAGTGACTGCGTTTGCCGGCAACGATGTTACCGCAAACAAGATTATGAATACTAACAGACGTCCCATAATATTCTCGTAACCTACTATAGTCATTTATTGCACAGTAAAATCAAGTTGATCGATTTTATGTTCACAGTTTTCACACCGCCATTTAAGATTGACGTGATAGGCTTTATTGAAGTCAATTTCTTGCTTATACTCTTCTGGAATCTGCCATTGATAAGATCGAAAACCACTGGCAAGAAGATTGGTGCGGGCGAATGCATCAAGCGCCTGCAAGCTATCTATAATGATTACGTTTTTGTCTTGCATGATTGTCATTTCCGGCTGAATAAAATGTGTATGTGCATTGCCGATGTTTTTTAAGTCCAGCGCGAAACCTTGTTCAATGGCAGAAGTTTTTGTTACCTTTATTTTAGAGGCGGGTTTCGCGGGCGTGACATAAAACGCTGTGACATAGCGAGTCAATACATTGATTGAGGCGCCTTTTGCCGAGTTTTTGCTGGCTTTATTTTTTAACGGTAATTGTTCCACAATGATGCGGTAAGATTTTTCAAAAGTCGGTGGCACGCCTTCCCGCAGTGAGATACGAACGCTGCGGCTAGAATTTTCCGCTATCAACATTTGTCGAGGGAATAGAATCAGATCATTGCTGGGTGTTCTGATTTCATTGCCCTGTTTATCAATTGTCCATTTGTAGACAGACATTTTGACCGCAGTCTCAGCATCAGTTGGATTAGTGACCTTTATCGTGTAACTGGATTTTTGCGTTAAATCCAAGGTGCCTGAAAACGGAATGACATTGATAGCAAAGGCAACAGGGCTGATTATTGTGCAGATTACTGTGCAGAATAAAGGTAGCAGCACCACAAATTTATTGATTTTTGAATTCATATGAAAACTTTATTAGTTCTTGCTTCTCAGTGAGCTGTCATAGTAAAAATAACCGTGTCGGTATAGTCTTGCGCCGACACAGCATTGGCAGCGTGATTGGAAATCATAATATCGAGGTTTTTAGTAAACGGTGTCGTTGCGATGCCAGAAGTCGAGTTGCCAACACCGCCAATATTTTGTGGCACATGCGTCAATGCGATGGCAGGTTGTGCGTCATAACTGATTTTATAGGGGATCACTTGCGAGGCATTTTCTACCCCTATTAGTTTTCCATCATTGGCAGATCTCATTTCCAGGCTATAACCCAGCGCAGAATTATGTGATAAGTTAACGGTTAACAACGATGCGTTATATTCAGACGCTCCTGGGGTTCCATCTAACGTTAAGTTAGCGGATGTTGTGCTTGGCGTGATAACTGCCCATGCAGGCAAAGTTGCGGTAATTGTTATAGCTTCATCTGCAGCAAACGTGCTGTGTGCAGCGAGTGAAAGCAGCAAGAACACAAGAATTTTATTTGAACAGCTTTTCATAATCCATCCATCAAGTAAGTACTGAGCGAGAAAGTATCGAATAAGTATTGAGTAAGCTAAGTGCGATTAAAACTATCCAGCTGAGTTAATGGAAAGGGACAAACGCACAAAACATACCAAGGGCAGATTGAGTGGGTGTTGCGGTTCTTTATTTGTGTACTCACAATCGGAGTTCAATGCTGAAAAAATACCGTCTTCTAGGATTCTGTCCGAGAATGGGAGCCGTTACGAGGGAAAACTGTTTTAGTACAGATTTTTCGATCGTTTGAAGTTAATAGCCGTAGCTATTCGCTGAAAAGGATCGGGAAATATGTGCAAAACGGGTTTTCCGCACGACTGCATGGATGCATAAGGTAGAGCAACGCAGGAGCAGTTGCCGAGTAGGCTTTCCATTTTCGGACAGGCTCCTAGTGCTGATAGCGGAAAAATCTTACCGAGGGACGCCGCGAATACATTTATTTAGGCTTGGCGGCAGCATTCCTGCAGGTACACAGGGCAACATTCTCGATAAGACTCTGCCACTACGAGCACTGATGATGGGAAATGGTTTGAGTGCCGATTGTGAGTTATATCGATGATTGTGGAAACGGTCGATGGCGGGCTTTGTTGTTTATTTTTTGCTCAGACTGCAAATCATTGCCACTTTCATCGGCAAAGAATTGTATTTAAACACCTTATTTTGCCTATTTAATGGATTATTATTGAGCAATCCCCGTTATGTGAGATGTCATCATAAGCAGATTAGGCGGTCTTTATGTGAACCTAGTCACAATTACTTTGCGACTTAGACAAAAATTGCAAATTTGTTTAAGTTAATAAATCTATGCTCGATATATTTCGTGGGAGCGGTGAATATTTCGTTAATTGCAGAAATATGTCCGCTATATAATTCCCTCAGTCAGACAAAGGCAAAATGTTCTCACTGAGTTTTTTTAAAGAGATATATATATCATGATGAAGAATAAAATGACTCGTGCAATTGGTTTATCAGTATTTGCTGCTGGCTTTGCGGCGGGATCAGTGCAGGCGGCAGATACGGTTACGAGCACGGCTACCGTGCAAGTATTGTCTACTATTAATATAGTTGAAACAACAGCGTTATCCTTTGGCACTATTGCAGCGTTTGGTGATGACACTGTTGCTGCTGAAACCGCTACTTTGACATTACCTGCAGATGGTTCTGCGACAAGTGTTGCATTATCAGCAACTGCTGCTGATGCAAATATTGTTGAAATCGTAGCGGGAACTCCTGCGACATATACCATAAGTGGTGCGGCGCCGAATACGGTGATTAGTATTACGTTACCAACAACAGAAACGTTAACTGACCCGTCTGCAACATCCGCGAATACTTTTACTGTAGATACTTGGACTAAGTCAATTGTGACTTCCGGCACAGCGTTTGTCTATGATACTAATGCAACAGGTGATTTGGTCTTTAATGTAGGCGCAAATTTAGTTACTACGGCTGTTGGCTTAACATCAACAGCTGTTGGTGAAGCGTATGAGGATGCAACCTACACGAGCACATATGATGTCACTGTAAGCTATTAATCAGAGAGTTTCATTTTAATCCGCTATTTCAAAATGAAATAGCGGATTAGCTATTTATAGCCAGTGATAAAAGCCTTAAATCGATGGGTATCATCACAGTTCCTATCTAGTTTTTCACAGTCGATGAATTAAAGTCACATTCATAAAACCACAACATCTTGATTGATCTCCACAGATCCTGCGATTCACTAACTATAAATAGTCAACGCATAAAATTGAACGCGTAGTTGGTCTATTTATACTTCTTATTATCTTTATACTCCTGATAACTGAACGTAAAACCTTGCATCTATTATGCATAGTAATAACGGGTGTAGATTATTCAATGAGAACGTGGTGATAAAAATTAGGGTTTTATATAAATATATTTTTTTAATGAGTGTTTTTTATGCTTCATTTGGTGTGTTGCATGCGGGAACCATAACAGTCGAAGTCCCGTTGGATTTTGGAACGGTTGCTTTAGTTAACAACAATGCAGTGTATACGTTAAGAGTTGGCCAAAACGGATCAATCAGTCATGATTCAGAATTTGTGATTATTACGTCAGGTGTCCCAGGCCGCTATTTTTTATCTGCTTTTCCCGCTAATACGCTGATTAATGTCAGTGTGGTTACCGCCGACCCTAGTGGTTGGACTGAATTGGCAGGTTTTACTGATCCATCGTCCACTCAATTTCAAGTTAAAAATTTCGATACCATTGCTTCTCTCAACACTGACGCCAATGGAGAAAAGACGATTTACATTGGCGCTACATTATTTACCTCAGGGACAGGAAACTATATCGATGCGCAGTATGTCGCGTTTATGGATGTCATCATTAGTTATTAGAAGGCATTGTAATTGCATTCTTGTTCAAACAATATCATAACTAAATAATGTATTTTGAAAAAGGTTTAACAATGTATTTTAAAAATCGAAGAATATTTTTACTTCTTATTGTTCTTGTATGTTCTATAAATTCTGCATTTGCAAATTTAATGATTGCACCAACCAGAATTGTGTTTGAAGAAAGAGAACGAGCAGAAACCGTTAATTTAATTAATATATCAAACAAAACTACCACCTATCGACTGCATTGGAATGAGCAACGACAATTGCCTGATGGTCAGTATCAAACTATGAGTGCTGACGATGATAACAGTTTAACTGCAAGTTCAATGTTACGGTTTAGTCCAAGGCAGGTAACACTCGCCCCAGGGCAGCGTCAAACTGTTCGTATTGTATTGAGACGCACCAAGGATCTGAAAAAATTTGATTATCGCTCCCATTTGGTTTTCCAAGCGCTTCCGAGTGAAGATGAAAATGTTGACGGAAATTCAAGCGGTTCAAAAATTGAAATGAAAGTGAATCTTGGATTTTCAATTCCGGTTATAGTGCGTCAAGGAAAATTTGACACAATAGTGAAAATTGAAAAAATTGAAATGATTGAAACGAAAATTGAAGGAAAAAATATTTATGGCACTGAAGTGACTTTGTCAAGATCAGGGGTGAATAGCATTTATGGGTCGTTGAAAGTTTTTTGGAAAGATAAATCCATGGGAGATTATAAGCAAGTTGCAATACTCAATAATGTGGCAATTTATCCTGAGCACCGAGTACGTACCATCCCTATTAGTTTTGATAGTTTAACCGCTAAATATGGAATGATTAAAGTTGTGTATGAAGGCAGTGAGGACTTGAAAAATAAAGTGATGGAAAGTTTTGAGCGTGCCATTATTGCTTCGGAATACAAACCTTATCAGCCGTAGTTTTTCTATGCATATAATAATTCTTAGTCTTGTCCTGTTTTTAACCCCTGTTATTTGCATATCTGAAACAGCGAAGAATGATAGTTTAGCTACAAATCCATCTGAAGAAGTACCAAATGAAGATGAGCTTGAGCTAATATTACGCGTCAAAGTCGATAAGATAATTCTAGGGGATACATTTGCCATTCAATTGCATGGGAAAATGTTTATAGGCTTAGATAGTTTTTTTCAAATAATGGATTTTCCGATTAATCTTGATATCAATAATAAATCAGCCTCTGGCTGGTTTATCCGGGATAGTTATGATTTTTCTATGGAGACTTCAGTGGATACTGAAGAACCCATTATACTCAAGGTGAAGGGTAAAAAGACAACATTAGAAAATAGTGCTTTTCGTTTTCTAAACGATGATATTTACGTGGATGCTGAACAGTTTTTTCCATTGCTAGCTATTGATTATATATTCAATTTTAATGATTTAATGTTGGTTATCACTCCCTCTGAACCATTTCCCATTCAGTTGAAGTTGGCCAGAAAAGATAAAATTCCACCCAATAGTAAAAATCTTTCGGCACAGTATCAGCAAATCTATCGGCCTTATCGGTTATTGAGTTTACCATTTTTTGATATGCAAACGGTGTTTGTGACCAATAGCCTGGGAAGAAATTCATCAGGTTATTCTGCATTGGGCAGTGGCGATCTTGCCTATATGACCGGAACCTATTTTCTTAGAGGTGATCAAGATAATGCGTTAAAACAACTTAGATTAACGTTGTCAAAAGACTCTCTGAAAAAAAATTTATTGGGGCAGCTGAAAGCAACACATTTTTCTGTCGGTGATATAGTGCCAAGTCCTAATGGCGGTGTGGGTAATGGTGGACAGGAGCTTGGCGCACGTATAACTAATCGATCGAATGGGCGAGTCATAAAATTGAACACAACTGACTTTACCGGCAACGCCCAGCCAGGTTGGGATGTTGAGTTATACAGAAATAATATCTTTCTTACATCTCAAACTATAGGGGAAAGCGGTCGTTACGAATTTTTTGATCAAGATGTATTATATGGGAACAATGAATTTTCGTTGATATTTTATGGGCCCCAAGGTCAGCGGGAAGAAAAAAATGAATATGTGAATCTGACCGGGGGGAGTGGGATGTTACAGGATATTATCTATGATGTTTCTTTGACTGCGCAAAATTCTCAGTTGTTTAATGTGAATGACAGAACCCCAAAGACAGAAGTTCAACATAACCGTTTTAATTTTAATCTTTACAAAAGTTTTGGGCGCACTTTTTCATTGCAAACTGCCTACACAAGTTTTACTTTCTCTGACGGTATTAAACACCACTTTATTCAGCCTGCAATGCGAGTGTTTCTTTTCAATACACTCGTAGATATTAGTTCAACAAACGACCTGGCTGGCGGTTACTCTTTATATACAAGTTTGGCAAAAGGTTTTGGGCAACATGCTTTGTTAACGAGTCGATCGGTAAATTCATCTAATTTTCAAACGGAAGCCAGTGTAAATAAAGCAGCGCTATTAATAAATCGTTTTACATTATCGGGTCCAATGTTGTCGGCTAAACTGTTAAAAATATTTTACTCGTTTGACGGCGTTTTATCCGAGTTAAGAAATAATAATAGCAAGCAAGATTATAATTTTAATCTTGCTTCAAGTTTTGGCAAAATTAAGTTAAATAATAGGTCAAATTATTCAGTGTCACGACAAGATAATGGCAATGTGTCGAGGAGTTTAGGGGGCGCAACGAGTATAAGCACCTTTTACTACCGGTTTGGGCTTAGAGCTGGTACGAGTTATCTCTTCAATACGTCCAGGAATTTCGGGTTCAATCAAATAACTAATATAAATGGAAACATTTCCTGGTTAGTTAGTTCAAAGTTAAGAGCACAGTATGGTTATAGATATAATCTAGCGAGGAGTGTTGCGTCGCATTCATTGGCGTTTAATTGGCGAGCGAAACATTTCAATATTGTATCAAATATTATTTATAATGATAATAATAGCTATACGGCTTATGTGGGTTTAAATTTTAGTATAGGCTATGACGGAAATACATCCGCTTTAGATATTGGGCCTGATCGTATTTCGAATACGGGTGCGATCTCGGCGAAAATATACAGTGATAACAATAACAATGGCCAATTTGATCCTGAAGAATCCTTATTGGCAGGAGCAAAAATACAGGCCATTCAAGCGCGTAAATCGGCAGAGTCAAATAAAAATGGCAAGATCTTCCTGCTCGGTTTACCGACTGATAGAGTGACGGATATAGAGCTGGACAAGGAAAGCATGAATGATCCTTTCCTGGTTTCAATTAAACCAGGCTTTTCACTTTTACCGCGTCCAGGTTTAATTGAAAGCATCGAAATTCCGGTAGTGAACTCTGGGGAAATTGAAGGAACGACGTACATTGAGACCGTAAAAACAGCGCACGTTAGAGAGGCGGGTTATGTGCCTTTGGTTTTACAAAATATTAAAACAAGAGATAAATACCAAACTTCATCCGCCTATGATGGATTTTTTCTTTTCTCCCAAGTTCCGCCCGGTAAATATCTAGTTTCGGTAGACGCAGATTATCTAAAACGGTTTAATTACATCGTCGCTAAACCTGCACGTAAACTGGTGGAAGTTACTGGTGAGGGCAATGTAGTGATGGGTGCGGATTTTACGCTTTATGCGGAAGCGGAATGAGCCATTGTTGGCTGACTTACCTGTTT
>CALZHW010000071.1 GCA_945787125.1 uncultured Ectothiorhodospiraceae bacterium | reverse complement strand
TTTGCTTACACAATCTAACCTTATTCGTATCTGTGTCATCCACCACACAACCGTAACGCCTGCCAGCCACTTCCCTCTTGGTATGAGCTTATCCCAATCGCGCCGTAAAATGTTACTGCAGTGGGCAGCACAACAAAATGTACTAATTTTAGAAGATGACTACAACTGAGAATACCGCTATCAAGGTCGCCCATTGTCCACGTTATACACAATGGCCAAAGAAGGGCAATGCATTTATATCGGCAGTTTCAGTAAATTACTATTCCCCGCGTTACGCTTAGGTTTTATTATCCTAGAATAATCAGTTGGCGCGAATTTTTAGTGCAAGATATTGAAGTGCATAGTGAATTCAAGAATTGCATGGTCACCTTACTGGTGATCTGCATATTTTTGAATTTGCTAGGTGCATCAAGAGCTTGTGCTAGAAATCGTGGTTCAACTGATTAATCTAGGATTATAGTTCCAGAAACGATGATCGGGCCTCTTGCCACGGTACGCTGGTTGCTGGATCGTCATTCGCCGACACTCGATCAAGCGGTATTAACAGACTTCATCAATCAAGGTCATTTTGCGCGACACCTACGACGCATGCGAGTACTTTATATAGAACGACAACAAGCATTGGTTGAGGCTGCCGCAAAGTTTTTACCCGATATAATGCGTGTTCCGTCACTTGATGGCGGTTTACATTTAATCGGTTGGTTAGAAAAAAAAATCAAACAAGACAAGCTGCTTACCGCCGCGAATGCCGTGAATATTGAGCTGATGCCAACGTCTTTTTTTAGCACGCAACCGCAAAACAAGCCCAGCGTCATTCTCGGCTATGCACCGTATACGCCTGATGAAATTTATCAAAGTGTTAAAGCGCTGCGAGATGCCTACAATAAAAGCTGAAGGGTATAAATCACACAGTTAAATATTTATGAATCAACTGATCGTTAAGATCTATCATTGCGCCTTGCGAGACCTTGCGGCCACGATCCATCAAAATATAACGCTGCCCTACACGCCGAGCAAAAGGTAATTTTTGTTCAACAATAAGAATTGTCATGCCTTGCTCTTGATTCAGTTTGAGAATAATACTGCCAATGTCATGTACGATATTTGGTTGAATACCTTCAGTGGGTTCGTCCAGTAATAACACCTTTGGATCCAGCACCAAGGCACGGCCTATCGCCAATTGCTGTTGTTGACCGCCAGAAAGATCACCACCACGCCTACCTAACATTTGTTTTAAAACTGGAAATAGTTCATATATGTTTTCTGGGATTTCACGTACTTTATCTCTTCGCGAACCGAGCCCGATGCGTAAATTTTCCTCTACCGTTAACTGCGGAAATATTTCTCGTCCTTGTGGGACATAGCCAATGCCTAACCTTGCCCGACGCTCAGCCGCTTCTTTAATGAGTTCCATGCCATCATATTTAATACTGCCTGAAACTTTCGGCAATAAACCCATAATGCTTTTTATCAGGGTTGTTTTACCTACCCCGTTTCGACCCATCAAGCAAACGCATTCCCCTTGTTGAATGGTCAGATCGATGTCCCACAAGGTATGACTTTCACCATATAACTGATTGAGAGATTCGATTGCAATCACATTATTTTTCCCGTTATTCGCCCAGATACACTTCAATGACCTTAGGGTTATTTTGCACTTCATCCATACTGCCTTCAGCCAGCACATGACCTTCGTGCAACACTGTCACAGTTTTTGCGATTGAACGAACAAATTCCATGTCGTGCTCAACCACCACAACCGAATGTTCGCCTGCTAATCCCGTTAACAGCTCAGCGGTTTTTTCTGTTTCCTGATGGGTCATGCCTGCAATCGGTTCATCAACCAACAAAACTCTCGGGTTTTGCATTAACAGCATACCAATTTCCAGCCACTGTTTTTGCCCATGTGAAAGATGACGTGCTTTTAATTCGGCATGCTGTTCTAGCATTATGGTTTGCAGAACTTCGTGTATTCTATCATTCTGTGCCGGGGTTAAACGGGCAAAGAGTGTTATCCACACACGTTTATCAGCCTCCATAGCTAACTCCAGGTTTTCAAATACCGTATGCTCAGGAAAAATCGTGGGTTTTTGAAATTTTCGGCCAATGCCTGCACTCGCAATTTCATACTCCGACATTTTGGTTAAATCCATCGTCTGACCAAAATAAACACTGCCTTCATCAGGACGGGTTTTACCAGTAATAATATCCATCATGGTTGTTTTGCCTGCGCCGTTTGGCCCAATGATGCAACGCAGTTCACCATCATTGATATATAAATCCAGATCATTAATTGCTTTGAAGCCATCGAAGCTCACAGAAACACTTTCAAGGTAAAGAATAATATCTTTTGATACATCTACTTTACCTTTAATGACCGGATGCTGGCCTTGTGCCATAAAATTAAACACACGATCACGGCGCATGACTTCACGGACTTGATCAAGGGCTTTCATTTTTTTGCTCCTTGACCTTACGTGCTTTCATTTGTTGCAGTAAACCCACTATGCCTTTCGGTAAAAATACAGTGACGATAATAAACAAAGCACCCAAAGCAAAAAGCCAGACTTCGGGTAATGCTGCAGTCAAATAAGTTTTCGAGAAATTAACAAGGATCGCACCCAGCACCGCGCCATAAAGCAAACCGCGCCCACCAACTGCCACCCAGACCACCAGCTCAATCGAGTTTAACGGTGAAAATTCTCCGGGATTAATAATTCCTACTTGTGGCACATAAAGCGCGCCAGCAATACCCGCCAAAACGGCTGAAAACACAAACACCCACAATTTGAAACTTTCCACCTTATATCCGATGAATCGCGCTCTATCCTCTGCATCACGTACCGCCACAACCACTCGCCCAAGTTTTGACGTAACAATAAAACGTGAAACCAGATAACCGATCGCCAGCATTAATGCGGTAATGACAAACAAGCCAACGCGAGTAGCGTCCTGCTGCAAACTAAACCCCAGAATTTCTTTAAAATCCGTTAATCCATTATTACCACCAAAACCCATTTCATTGCGAAAGAACGCCAGCATCAATGCGTAGGTTAACGCCTGGGTGATAATCGACAGATAGACACCCGTTACCCGCGAACGAAACGCTAACCATCCAAACAAATAAGCGAGCACACCGGGTATCAGCATCGCCATTAACATCGCAAACCAGAATTGATCAAAGCCATACCAATACCATGGCAACGATTCCCAATTTAGGAAAACCATAAAATCTGGTAGTTCAGGATTGCCGTAAACACCCCGGTCACCAATCTGACGCATCAAATACATACCCATGGCATAACCACCCAGCGCAAAAAACGCCGCATGGCCGAGGCTCAATATTCCACAGTAACCCCAAACCAAATCCAGTGCAATCGCTAACAAGGCGTAACATAAATATTTTCCCATCAGCGTTATCGTAAAGGTACTGATATGGAAGGCAGAGTCTTGCGCAACAGCTAAATTTAATAGGGGTAAAACAATTGTAACAATGGCCAACAGGCTTAGAAATATTTTGCCGCCGCGATCGTCGGCCAGCATCGACATGAATATACTTTTATGTGCCATTTTAATTCCCCCCTGCCCGACCTTTTTGTGGGAACAAACCTTTAGGACGTTTTTGAATAAAGAGAATAATAAAAACCAACACAATGATTTTCGCCAATACTGCACCCGACCAGGGTTCGAGAAATTTATTAACAACCCCCAACGACATAGCAGCAACGAATGTGCCCCAAAGGTTACCAACACCACCAAAGACAACAACCATGAATGAATCGATGATATATGCCTGACCAAGATTCGGCCCCACATTGGTCAATTGACTCAATGCAACACCGGCAATACCGGCAATACCTGAACCTAAACCGAAGGTCAGTGCGTCTACCCATTCACTTCGGACACCCATGGCCTTGGCCATTTCACGATTTTGTGAAACAGAACGGATATATAAACCCAATGCGGTTTTTTTCAGAATCAAAATCAATAATGCAAAAATAATAAGACTGAAAATAATGATGTATAAACGATTGTACGTTAGTGCCAAGGCCGAATTAATTTCCCAGGCCCCACTCATCCACTCTGGGGTTTCAACTGAACGATTCAATGGTGAGAAAACTGACCTCACTACTTGCTGTAGAATAAGACTGATACCAAAGGTTGCCAGTAGCGTTTCCAACGGACGACCATATAAGAATTGCAATACTCCTCGTTCAATCAAAATTCCGACGAAGCCTGCCACTAGAAAAGCCGCTGGCACCGCAACCATCAATGAATATTCAATACTATTTGGCATAAGTAGCTGCACAACATAAGTGGTGTAAGCACCCAGCATCATTAACTCGCCGTGCGCCATGTTGATAACGCCCATCACACCAAAGGTGATTGCCAGACCGATCGCTGATAACAACAAAACAGATCCCAGACTTACGCCGAAAAACAGCGTTTCTGCAAAACTATAAATCTTTAATTTTGTTTCAACAGTGCTAATCGCGTTTTGTGCCGCTAAGCGCAACTCCAGATCATTTTCCACATAATTACCGTCAGCATCTTTACTGACCACGTATTTCAATAAATTATTCGCCTCAGGATGCACACTATCACCCAAGGCATTTATCGCGTTAAGTTTTGTCGCCTTATCATCACTCTTGATATCATATAAAGCGATTGCAACTTGAATTGTTTCCTTAACGATTTCACTGCGCTCAATGACGAGCTGTTCCTGCAATAAATTTACAGCATCGAGTGACATATCTTTCATCATGTCTTGCACGGCAGAACGCCTCACATCAGCATTCGGGTCACTCAAATCAACCCTCGCGATAATTGAACGCAGCTGTGAACGCAAGGTATTATTGATGCTGATTTTTTTCAACGTCCGTTTGCCGACTTCAGCGACTTGCTGGTCGGACAAAACATCAATTAATTGAAAAGTTTCATCTTGCTTCTGAACGATAAAGACGACTTTATCTGATTTTCGATAATATAGATTGCCTGTCAGCAGCGCATTCAATACCGGCTTGACCTGTGAATGCCGGCTGTTTTCAATCTCTGATATTGCCTGGGATTTTTGGTTGAATTTTTTCGCCGTCAACTGCTGCAATGCATTCATGAATTGCTCATCGCCGCTAGCCGCTAGAACAGGGTTAATAGTTAATACGGACAAACACAACATCAATAAAAGCAATAAGCATTTTAGATGCCCAGTAATACATGGGAGTTTCATAAGATTCTTACTTTATTCATCAGGTGTAAATATCATGTTTTAACCAATAAAAACATAATTCCTGTATTTTGGAAGGCAGGAGCAAGCAATATAATATTGCTTGCTCCTGAATAAGTGAGACTAGAAGTTTTGCCCGGAACATTTGCCGGTTTTGATGTTGAAGTTGCCGCAACTAATGGGTTTGACCCAAGAAGCAACTAAGTCTTTACTGCCAGGTAGGAAATCTGACCATGCATCACCAATAACTGTGTCAGGGGTTTGCCATACTGTCTCAAACTGACCGTCATCTTGAATTTCTCCGATCAATACAGGTTTTGATAAATGATGGTTTGCATTCATGACCGCTATGCCGCCAGTCAAATTTGGTACGGTAAGGCCAATCATGGCTTGTTCAACGGCATCAGTATCTGTTGTGCCAGCTTTTTCCACCGCTTTAATCCACATTTTGAAACCAATGTAATGTGCTTCCATGGGATCGTTAGTTACACGTTTTTTATCTTTGGTAAACTCATGCCATTGATCGATGAATGCCTCATTCTCCTCAGTATCCACACTCATAAAATAATTCCATGCGGCCAGGTGTCCAACCAACGGTTTAGTATCGAGACCAGATAATTCCTCTTCACCCACTGAGAAAGCAATAACGGGAATGTCTTCTGCCGACACACCCTGATTACCCAGCTCTTTGTAGAATGGAACATTTGCATCGCCATTAATAGTTGAAACGACAGCAGTTTTTTCGCCTGCAGAACCAAATTTTTTCACATCAGAGACGATGCTTTGCCAATCAGAATGACCAAATGGCGTGTAGTTAACCATAATGTCTTTCTCGGCAACGCCTTTCGCTTTCAGATACGCTTCCAGAATTTTATTGGTAGTGCGGGGATAAACATAATCCGTACCCGCCAAGACCCAACGTTTTACACCAATTTCATTCATTAAATAGTCAACCGCAGGAATGGCTTGTTGATTCGGTGCAGCACCGGTATAAAAAACGTTTTTAGAAGACTCTTCGCCTTCGTACTGTACAGGATAAAACAGTAAACTATTCAATTCTTCAAACACCGGCAATACTGACTTACGAGACACTGAGGTCCAGCAACCAAATGTTACTGCGACTTTTTCTTTTTCAATAAGCTCTCGGGCTTTTTCCGCAAATAACGGCCAATTTGATGCTGGATCAACCACAACCGGCTCTAGCTGCTTTCCTAGCAAGCCGCCTTTTTCATTTTGATCTGCAATCAACATCAACATGGTATCTTTCAGCGTGGTTTCGCTAATGGCCATGGTGCCAGAAAGTGAATGCAGGACACCGACTTTAATCGTATCTTTAGCGAAAACTGTTTGGGTTAAAATTGTTAGTGTAGCAGCCAATGCAAGGCACATTGGCGTTTTGAAAAGCGGGGAGAATTTCATGTGTTCATCCTCATATTATTTTTTACCAGTTAAAAAAAAGGCCCGTCGGTAACAGGCCTTTTACAATACTAAATATCGAAAGCGTATGAAATTCCGAGAACGGCAGTTGCGCCTTGGTCAGTATCCTGGCGATCAACACCACCGTAAATTCCGGTAATGCTCATGTCGGCACCGGTAGTACCAATCGGGTGACTCAAAGTAACATTGAAGTGACGAAACCCACTATCTAGCTCAGATGAGTCAATAAAATCTCCGCTATCTTCATATAAGTAATAACCCAGACTGACACCAACACTGAAATCTTTTGGTAAATCTGCATCGTAGCCAAGTGTAAGGTAAGTATCACCAGTATTTCCCCAGACCACATCGTCCAATAAAATCTGTGCACCAAAACTAACAGGACCATAACCCGCACTCAAAACAACCTCTGGCGCATCTGCATCATCTATTTGCAAATAATTGTAATAAATCACGCTTAGGCCGTAGCTAACACCAGACGCTTCACCAGCGTAACCGAGGTAGAAATCATTTTCAAAACCCGCTTCCCCACTTTCATCGGCATAACCCAGACTTGAGCCCCAATAACCAACATACACACCGCTGCTGTGCTCCATATCAAGTCCACCTTGAACTGCTGGGCCTGCACTTTCACCACCTCCAGCATGAATTCCGCGAAGCACATATTTAGAAAATACGCCAATATTACCGCTATACGAATAATCTTCAGCTTGAACTGAACTCACGAAACCCAGTGACATCATCGGTAAACAAAGTGCTGCTACCGCAGATGTTAAACAATTTTTAGAAATTTTTTGGGGATGCATTATTTTCTCCTCCCATTGTAACCATTAATTAAAAAACCAATTTCACAAATAGCAATCAAATTGCAATTTAATATATATTCCAAAGGTTTAATAGCATATGCCATGCCCAAAAATAATAATCTTTAAAAAACATATAGTTAGGATATAATAGAGTGGCTTTATCGGGATTTTCTAATTAGCCACGATCTAAGATAGTGCGTACCGTTTAGCATAGCGCACCTATTTGGTGCGGCACTTATCAGCTCAACCCACATTTTGAATTTGGCGTTAAACCTGACAATCAAAAACCAATAGAAAGTTTTTTGCTAAGGCTTCATATTGACATTAAAAATGTCTTTCATTCGCAACTTGCATTTCTTACAGGAACATCAGATATCACAAGGGAATTTCATGAGTCCTGAATAAAGCACTGGAAATACAATGAGAGAAATGACAATCAGCCGGAGTTCATTTAGTCACCGTTCATAGTGGCAAAGGCTTAGCGAGAGTGTTGGCGGCATGGATGCCGCCGCCAAGCCTTGTATGATCAAATTCACGGCGTCTCTCGTTAAGCCTTTGCCACTGCGGACGGGGAAGGTGACGTCGAGTTATGTGGAAGATGCCACCGAGTTATAATAAGGAATGGGAAAGCTACCTTTGCTAGCTAAAACACACCATGCTCGACAATAAATTTCACAATCTCATCAACACCTTTACCATCTTTCACCTGCGCAAAAATAAACGGCTTGTTGCCGCGCATTTTTTTTGCATCACGATCCATTACTGAAAGATCAGCACCCACATGCGGCGCAAGGTCGATTTTATTAATAACCAACAAGTCAGATTTAGTAATGCCCGGCCCTCCCTTTCGTGGAATTTTATCGCCCGCAGCGACATCAATAACATATAACGTCAGATCCGATAACTCGGGACTAAAAGTCGCGCTCAGGTTATCCCCGCCACTTTCAACAAAAATGATTTCCAAATTATCATGTCGGGCATTTAATTCATCAATAGCCGCAAGATTCATTGAGGCATCTTCACGAATCGCAGTGTGCGGACAACCACCCGTTTCAACACCGATGATGCGGTCGCGCTGCAAGGCTTGATTACGCGTTAAAAATTCCGCATCTTCTTGCGTATAAATATCATTAGTTACCACCGCTAGTTTATAGCTATCGCGCATGTTGCTACACAGTGCGGCAACTAACGCTGTTTTACCTGAGCCAACGGGGCCACCAACACCAATACGTAACGCTTTATCTGGCATACTCTTCCTCTACGACCTGAACAGTCGGCTATATTGGGTTTCATGTAAAGCGCTGGCAATACTCAAACCGGACAAACTCACGCCTATTTGATCATCTAAAATATTAAAACTTGCTTGCACCGCTTGCGCTATTGTTGTCTGCAGCCCCCCTAAAAGGCGCTGGCCGGCGACCTGACCCAAGGGCACTAACTTTATCGCGCTGGTTATTTGATTTTCTACCCACGCAAATGAAAAACCCAATAGTGCGCCCTCCAAATCAATCTGCCAGTATTGCGCTGCCCTGGCGTATAGCGCAAGGTAAGACCATTCTTTAACACTGCAATTATCCGGCAAACAACCCGGCTCGATTTGTTCAAGTAACTTTTTCAGCGCATAACCTGTTTGCTGTTCTTGCAATGTAAATTCTTTGGTTTCTCTACAAGCAAACACGGTATCATTCCAGGCAATCACCTGATTTAATTCTTGCTGCTGCCATGCTTCATACAGCTTTCGCAATAAGGTCAAATCGGTTGTGCAAAAACTCGACGACAAGATGCCACTAATCCATTCTCCAACATCTTTTTCATTCAATATCCAGCCACAATCTACAGCGTATTCCAACCCTTGTGAGTAGGCAAAGCTACCTACAGGCAAACTAGGACTAACCAACTGCATTAGGCGCAATTTAGATGTGGTACTCACAGCTTTAGTGATGAGAATACGCACCAGATTCTGGCTCAAAACAACGGGTCTCAGGCACAATGATTAAACCCAAACCTACCACCATTGCATCCAGCACATGGTCAGCCTGATAACAAATCATATTGCTTTCAATTTGCAACGGCACATGTCTGTTGCCCAAGTGATAACAAACTCGCATGAGTTGTAATGGGTCGATAGAGTGCGCCACGGACACCTCTTCCGGGGCTGCGATAATAGCCGCCGCTTCGCCACTTTCAGTTTGCAGAATATCACCATTTTTCAACTGAGTGCCGCGTGGCAAGCTGACTGTCACAGCCTGGCCATTATCTGTCTGGGCTTTAAAACGACTTTTTTGGCGCAAATCATAAGTCAAGATCAAGCGATGCTCTACCTGCTGTGATCGAGTTATTTTGCAATTAAAAGTTAACATATACGTGACCTAGAACAAGGAGTAACGCTGAGTCAATGGCAATTCTGACATTGGCTCACAAATAAGTAATTCACCATCCGCTCGTACCTCATAGGTTTGTGAGTCAACTTCAACAGTCGGCTGATAAGCATTGTGAATCATATCTTGTTTCGTGACATTGCGGGTATTTCGTACTGCAATGCAATCTTTATTTAATCCATATTTGGATTTGATATCCAGCTCAAACGCAGCCTGAGAAATAAAATTGATACTCGTGGTTGTTAACGCTAAACCAAAACTGCCGAACATTGGCCGGTAATGCACAGGTTGTGGTGTTGGAATTGAGGCATTGGGATCGCCCATTGGAGCAGCGGCAATCATACCGCCTTTAATAATCATCGACGGTTTAATGCCAAAAAATGCCGGCTTCCAAAGCACTATATCAGCCAGTTTGCCCACTTCAATCGATCCCACTGTATGACTAATGCCATGGGCGATGGCAGGATTAATCGTATACTTGGCAACATAACGTTTGGCGCGAAAGTTATCATGCCGGGCATTGTCTTGCGGCAATGCACCACGCTGCACTTTCATTTTATGCGCAGTTTGCCAGGTTCGACAAATCACTTCCCCCACCCGCCCCATCGCTTGAGAATCAGAAGCAATCATACTGAAGGCTCCAAGGTCATGTAATATATCTTCGGCAGCTATGGTTTCTTTGCGTATTCTCGACTCGGCGAAAGCAACATCTTCCGCAATATTAGGATCAAGATGATGACAGACCATTAGCATATCGAGATGTTCATCGACGGTATTAATGGTATACGGGCGCGTAGGATTGGTTGAAGAAGGCAAAACATTGGACTCACCACAGGCTTTAATAATATCTGGCGCATGACCGCCGCCGGCACCTTCGGTATGGTAAGTATGAATCGTTCGGCCTTTAAAAGCGGCTAAGGTATCTTCGACAAAACCCGATTCATTTAACGTATCAGTATGAATTGCTACTTGAACATCATACTCTTCAGCGACCGATAAACAATTGTCTATGGCGGCGGGTGTCGTGCCCCAATCTTCATGCAGCTTCAAACCCACCGCGCCTGCTTCAACTTGTTCGTTTAACGCCTGCGGCATACTGGCATTACCTTTACCTAAAAAGCCAACATTCATCGGCAACCCCTCTGCCGCTTGTAACATTTTTTGCATATACCACGGACCAGGAGTGCAAGTTGTTGCATTGGTGCCTGCCGCTGGCCCGGTACCACCACCGAGCATGGTGGTCACTCCAGACATCATGGCTTCTTCTATTTGTTGCGGGCAAATAAAATGAATATGGGCATCTATCGCACCAGCTGTTATGATTTGTCCTTCACCGGCAATAATTTCCGTGCCTGGGCCAATAATGATATCAACATTTGGTTGAATATCAGGATTACCCGCTTTACCTATGCCCGCAATTAGTCCGTTTTTTAAACCAACATCAGCTTTAACAATTCCCCAGTGATCTAATATCAACGCATTGGTAATGACAGTATCAACCACATGCGCTGCACCGAGTTGGCTTTGCCCCATACCATCGCGAATCACTTTACCGCCACCGAATTTAACTTCTTCGCCGTAGGTAGTGTAATCTTTTTCAACTTCGATGAATAATTCAGTATCCGCCAAACGAACCCTGTCACCAACGGTGGGGCCATACATTTCACTATAAGCCTGCCTGCTAATTTTCATCCGTTATCCAGCGCCCCCATGACTTTGCCATTAAACCCATAAATTTCTCGTTTACCCGCTAAAGCGACCAATTCGACTTCGCGGCTTTGGCCAGGCTCAAATCGCACAGCGGTTCCAGCGGCAATATTTAATCGAAAGCCTTTGGATTTTTCTCGCTCAAAAATCAGTGCGGAATTGGTTTCATAGAAATGATAATGCGAACCCACTTGAATGGGTCGATCGCCGGTATTGGAAACCGCCAAAACAAATAGCTGTCTACCAGCATTTAATTCAATTTCATCACCATCTATTAATATTTCGCCGGGAATCATAGTGCAGTCCTTGTTATGACCTGTGGGTAGAAAAGTGCTTCAAGTAATTGGGTTATGTACAGTGACCAGCTTGGTGCCATCAGGAAATGTTGCTTCGACCTGTATCTCCGGCAACATTTCTGCAATGCCCGTCATGACATCGTCAGTTGATAGCAAGGTCGTGCCATAATGCATTAAGTCCGCAACGGTTTTCCCTTCTCGCGCACCTTCCATAATTGCCGATGAAATCAATGCAACCGATTCAGGATAATTTAGCTTAAGTCCACGTTCCTTGCGGCTTACCGCTAGCAAACCCGCGGTAAAAATGAGTAACTTATCTTTGTCTCGTGGAGATAACTCCATATCGCCCCCCTTGTTGAGGTACTACAGTTCAGGTATTCCAGATTCTTGGTAAAACAGGTTTCTTATTCAGAGTTAATTCGCGCCATATTGACCACAATACTATAAATATTTTTCGTAAGTCTTCCGCATTATCACCCAACACTCGACAAATTATAAACTGACTTTTTTCGGTAATACCAAAAACAACAGATTCATCTCGTGCATTTTTGTTAAGCGCTGCTCTAAAATTTTCAACCGCAATATTATGATCATTCTTCATCACCAATATGCCACTCACATAGCGATTTTGCAGCCCCCACTTTGCCGTCAACTGCGCAGAGCCCCCTTCGATCACGGTTTTTTCTAACAAGACAACTTTCTCATCAATAGTTATCGATAAATCCTGGTGAAACTGCCCGAGTGTAAATCGTTGCTTAATCGCCGGCAAACCAAAACTGACTATCTCCCAATAAAACAATTTGCTCTCGGCATGCAATTTAAGTTGGGTTTGCATGTGGCTCTGAGAATCATTAAAGAGAATTGTTTCCTGCGGCATCCATTCTAAAACAGAATGCTTGGCAAGTGATATGTGATTTTGAATTTTACTGCAGCACGTATTACGATAAACCTTGGTTGCACCGGGCGTGGTAATCACCGCATGGGCTTCTTGCTCAAGATTGATCGTCAAATTTAGTGTATCACCACCAACGACACCGCCGGGGGGATGAAGTATATAAGAATGACAAACAGCAGATGATTCAGGATAAAAAGGTCGCTGCACACGGAGAGGGCCGATATGTTTCACATAAGCCGGCAATGTTTTGTGATTTTTAAAAATAAAATTAAGTTGTAACGAGGCGCGCCAGCCTGACTTGGATTCCATTGCGTGAGTACGAGCAAGAGAGAGGGTGCTCATTTCTGATAAGCAATCCGCAATAGAAACCAAGTCAACAGCATTAACACGCTCGTTACAAACAACCTGGAGTAATCAACCAAAACGCATTCTTTCATTCTATTCTGCTTTCTTTCTTTGGATTAGCAAATAGCAAGCCAACTACATTTTTACTCTTTTTAGCCTGCAATCCAGATTTCGTCGACAGTTTTTACGCTAAGCTATTGATTATTCAGGTTCGAAAATGCCAGCCTGAAATATTTAAATTCACCGAAAAAATACGAGTGCACCATAAAAGGTCGGGGCATCCTGAGATGGTGCGCTTAAATTATTAATTTAAAACGATAATTTATACAGCGCACCACTCCAGAGCAATCTATCGACTAGGAGCCTGTCCGAGAATGGGAGCCGTAGCGAGGGAAAGTTATTTTAGAGCAGTTTGTTCGTTCATTTGAGGCGAATAGTCATTCTATTCAACCAAAATGAACGGAAAAAATGGCCAAAATAACAATCCGCAGTAGGTTCTCCATTCTCGGACAGGCTCCTAGACTCTATGATAGGGGTGATTATTTAGCAGACTCCAGGCCCGATATAACTGTTCAGCAACAAGCACACGTACCAGAGGATGCGGCAAGGTCAATTCTGACAACGACCACTTTTCATTTGCTAGATTTAGTATGCTCGTTTCCAGACCATCAGCGCCACCAATAATGATGGCGAGATCTTTTCCCAACAATAGCCAGCCATCCAGTTTAGACGATAATGCTTTGGTTGAGTATTGTCGGCCTTTTTCATCCAATGCAATGATGTAAGTATTTTTCGGAATTGCTTTGCTGATGTTTTTTGCATCTTCGGCTTTTGTCACCAATGCACTGGATTTATTTGATCGTTTACCACTATCGACCTCAATCAGCTCAAGCACACAATCCTGACTGAGTCTTTTCGCATATTGCTGATAACCTTGCGTGATCCAAGCAGGCATTTTTTTACCTACAGCAATCAAGGTTATTTTCATTCAGTACCGTTAGCAGCTTCATTGTCGCCTTCAGGCATCGTCCACAATCGCTCCAACTGATAAAACTGACGAATAGGCTCCAGCATTATATGCACTACAATGTCACCGAGATCAACCAACACCCACTCACCTGTGTCTTCGCCTTCAAGCCCTAAAGGCACGACACTATTCTCTTTTGCTTTTACCCAAACATGATCGGCCATGCTCTTCACCTGACGACTGGAGGTACCGGTGGCAACTATCATTAAATCGGTGAAGTTGCTTTTGCCCCTCACATCGATCACTTGAACGTCTTTTGCCTTCAAGTCATCCAGCGCCTCTAATACAACATTTTTTAATTTATCTAATTCCATAAGTTCCTATTTTTGATATAACAAATTTTCTTTCATAAAACGTAAAACACTGTGCGGCAATAAATATTCACAGGTTTTATTCTGTTTCGTTAATTCTCTAATTTGAGTTGATGATATTTCTAACTGGGAAACGGGCAAAGGAATGATTTTACCCGCCTTCGACTGACTCGCTTCTTTAAAATCTATCACAAAGCGATCTTTCAACAATACACCCAGGCGACTTGCCTGATCATGCACATTATCAGGGCGCCGGGCAATAACAATATTAGCCAACTCCAATAGCTCCTGCCAGCAATGCCAGCTATCCAGCGCCTGGAAAGAATCCGAGCCAATCAACATAAATAAACTGGCATCCGGGTAATCATGTTTCAATGAGCGCAGCGTATCCACGGTGTATGATGGACCTTCTCGCCGCAATTCCCGGTCATCCAATAACAGATGTTCACTGCCCTGCAAAGCAAGTTGCAACATCGTTTTTCGCTGCATAGCAGTTGCGCTAGGAGCTTCACGATGTGGCGGCTGCGAACATATCGTCATGCGCATTTCATCTAGATTCAGCGCCATCTTGCACTCAAGCGCGATCCGCAAATGCCCATAATGAATGGGATTGAAAGTACCGCCAAATATTCCGATTTTTTTCAATGAAAAACTCTACTCTCGAACCTGTCCGTCACCGAGCACAATAAATTTCTGCGACGTGAGCCCTTCAAGACCCACCGGACCACGCACATGAAATTTATCCGTGCTAATACCAATTTCGGCACCCAGACCATATTCATAACCATCGGCAAAACGGGTCGAGGCATTAACCATCACTGAACTGGAATCCACTTCGCGCAGAAACCGCCTCGCCGTGGTGTAATTTTCAGTGACGATAGATTCGGTATGTTGTGAACTGTATTGCTGAATATGATCTATAGCCTCATCCAGACCTTTTACCACACGAATCGATAGAATTGGCGCAAGATATTCAGCTTGCCAATCTTCATCAGTTGCCACTTTAACATCGGAGACAATATCACGCGTGATCGAACAACCGCGTAATTCAACACCTTCGGTTTGATATTGTGCCGCCAACTCCGGCAGGATATCACTTGCAACAGCTTGCGCAACTAACAAAGTCTCCATGGTATTGCAGGTGCCGTAACGATGTGTTTTCGCATTGAAGGCAATCGCCAGTGCTTTGCTCCTGTCAGCCTCATCATCAATATAAACATGACAAATGCCATGAAGATGTTTGATGACCGGCACACTCGCTTCTTGACTGACACGTGCAATCAGCCCTTTGCCGCCACGTGGCACAATAACATCAACATATTCCGGCATGGTAATCAATTCACCTACTGCTGCGCGATCGATGGTATCAATAACCTGGATCGCCGCTTCCGGCAAACCGGCTTTAACCAATCCTTGATTGATGCACTGCGCTATGGCTTTATTTGAATTCAACGCCTCTGAACCGCCACGTAATATAGCGGCATTACCAGACTTCAAACATAAAGCCGCTGCATCAGCCGTTACATTAGGCCGAGACTCATAAATAATACCGACTACCCCTAGCGGCACACGCATTTTTCCGACTTGAATGCCGGATGGACGATATTTTAAATCGGTGATTTCACCGACCGGATCGTTTAATGCAGCCACTTGCCGAATACCATCAATCATCGAATGCAATCGCGCTTCATTAAGTGCCAGCCGATCCAGCAAAGCCGCATCCAGGCCACTGCTGCGACCTTCGAGCATATCTTTTTCATTTTCGGCTAACACAAAGTCAAACTGATCTTCCAGCGCAATTGCAATAAATTCCAGCGCGTTATTTTTATCATTGGTGGTCGCTTTAACCAGTTGATAGGCTGCCGCTCTAGCCGCTTGCCCAACACCCTGCATATACTCTTTGATATTTTTCATCATAAGCCTTCAATTTTCATTTTGCCGCTCATCGAAATACTGATGTCCAACAATTTGTCCCACACATTGCCTTTAACAATGCCTTTAACCATTTTATCCGCCAGCATCGCTTCTCGCAGCGCCGCTGATAACATTTTACCGCGCAGTCGTTGCAAGGCACTTGTCATTAAGGCTTGACGGGAATCCCACACTCTTTCTGCTTTAAAAATTGCCGGCAGACTTTGCCCGGCAGCGCGCTTGGATGATATGCGAATTAGTGTGCGTATCTCATTGCTTAGCGCCCACAATACCAGGATGGGTTCTTCGCCTGAAGCTTTTAAGCCTAACACGATTTTCACTGCGCGCGCTGATTGCCCCGCAAGCACCGCTTCGGTTAATTTAAACACATCAAATCTGGCAGAATCATCCACACTTTCTATCAAATCATCAACGTCTATTTGTTTTTTCTCGCTCAATGCAAGCTTTTCAATTTCTTGCGCCGCAGCCAATAAATTGCCTTCGACATTTTCCGTTAACCACTTAATCGCCGGCGGCGACAAAGTGATGCCTTGTGCTTTCGCACGTTGCGCTATCCAGCCCGGCAGTTTATCGATATCAATTGGCCAAATTTGCACAATACCAGCGATTTTTTCCAGCGTTGCATACCATTTACTTTTTTGCACGGCTTTTTCTAACCGGGGCATTCTGATGATTAATATATTACAGTCTGATAGCGAATCACAATATTCCATAATTGCCTTGCTGCCCTTATCGCCAGGTTTGCAACTCGTCAAACGTAGATCGATAATTTTCTTTTCGTCAAACAGACTCATGCTATTGGCCGCCTGATAGAGCTCACCCCAATCAAAACCGCGCTCAACATGATAAATTTGTTTTTCGCTAAAGCCCGCCTGCCGGGCGGCATGACAAATCATGTCGCCTGCTTCCATTAATTGTAGTGGCTCATCGCCGGTTAGCAAATAAACGGGCCGCAAATTTTGCGTAAGGTCTTTTGCTAGCTGATTAAAATAAATCTTCATGGGGGTATTGTACACCTAATAGCCACAATGCGAATAGCGAGGAGCCTGTCCAATCTTACTAACTTTTCGAGAAAAAAATGTACTTTAAATTGTCGTTATCTTATTGTTATTTATAGGTAATCCATCTTTTTACATTGAGAATGTAGCCACTATTGAACATTTGTTTCGCAGACTCAATAGCGACAAGTTAATTTTCGTATGCTCTTGAGGCTACTTTGAGCTCATCAGCTCTTCCTAGCTTGTCCTGACTTATATTTGCTTTTCATTTAACCAATATGAAAAGCCCGAAAATATATCGCTAGCGATTTCTTCAGGGTTAGATAAAGAAGTATCTATCACCAGGTCATAATTAGCTTGATCACGGAAATTCACAGCATATAATTTTTTAAAGCGGGCAACTTCCAGGGATTGGCGATTTAGATTGTTCGCCAAAGTGAGTTCAAGCGAAACATTGTTTTCATCTTTCCTTAAGGCATTATAAACCCGCTCTGCCCCGACCTCTGGCGCTACTGACAAATAAACTTTATATGCCGCAGGAATAAAATGCCACGCTAGCCTCGAATCAACAATCAGGTTGTCTCTTGTTTTACCCATGTTTATCACAAACGAGTCAATTTCATCATCTACCGATCGATCGGTTTCCGATTTCTCATTGAGTTCAAGGGTGGTCATTCCACGCTTTTCGGCAATCGCTCGCTGTATTTTGCCGGTACCAACAATCTCATAACCCGTTTGTGTTGCCAGACAAGCAGCAACCGATGACTTGCCGCTACCGATATCTCCTGACAAGGTAATAATATGTTTCATCATATTTTCAATAACCTAAAATAAGCCTAGAAAAAATCAATGACTCTGACCCCATTGATGGTGATCCCATTGATGCTGTTGAATTCTTTGCCGCAAGATTGCTGTTGCTTGCTGGATCAACTGATCCTCAATCATTGTTTCATAATGATCCACTGAAGCAATCGCCGTTGCAGCAAAAAAATAATTCTTATCGGTACTGATAACGCCACTTTTGGCAGCTTGCTCATTGATTTTAAGCATATAATCCAGCTGAAAAATAAGCGCTAACTCCGCCGGTTTGGCATCAGCATCTAAAACGATGACACGTCTTTTGAATGCGGCGCGAGTAATATCCAGCGCCAGCACATCAGTAGCATGATCATTTTGCTGGTTCAACTGTTGCTTCAGCTGAAACGCAACCCTTGGCGAGACCTGTCGCGATTCGACACTCACGATGATCGTAACATTATTATTGAGCGAAGAATCTATTTGACTGCCACGCAAATGAAATCCGCAAGCCGTCAGTAAAATACAGCTAAAAAGCACCGCTATCAGGAAAACTTTCTGAACCGTAATCACGTCCGTTAGCTAAATTACAATGCTCACTAAACGCCCCGGCACGACAATGATTTTTTTCACTGTTTTATCCTCAATAAAGCGCAGCACATTTTCATCGGATAAGGCAATTTCCTGAATCGATTCTTTGGTGGCATCTACAGCCACGTTGATGCGCGAGCGCAATTTTCCGTTAACTTGCACGATTAACTCAATCGTGTCAGAACTTAATGCTTCAGCATCGCAGACTGGCCAGGCCACATCAGCCAGTGACTCTGAGTGACCCAGACGCAGCCACAGTTCGTGAGTGATATGCGGTACGATTGGTGCCAGCATCAACACCGCCGCCTCAAAAGCTTCCTGCAATAAAGCATAACGCTGAGCTTCGTCGTCGGCAAATTTAGCCACGGAATTTAACAACTCCATGACAGCCGCAATCGCGGTATTAAACGTATGGCGACGAGCATAATCATCCGTGGTTTTCTGAATAGCCTGATGAATATTACGTCG
>CALZHW010000070.1 GCA_945787125.1 uncultured Ectothiorhodospiraceae bacterium | reverse complement strand
GCAGTATCGTGAAATGATTCGGGCAGATATCACCATGGCTCGCTTGCGGCAGCGCGAAGTGGTCAACCGTGTATCCATCTCCGAACAAGAAGTGCAGAATTTTATCGCCACCCAGACCAGCCAGGGCAATGTTGATGATGAATACGATATTTCACATATTCTGATTGCTGTGCCTGAGGCGGCATCCGCAGATCAAATTGATGCCAGCAAAAAGCGCGCAGAAAACATCTTGAATCAACTGGCAACTGGCATTGAATTTAGTGAGCTTGCCGTGAGTGAATCCAGTGGGCAAAACGCGCTAGAAGGCGGCAAGTTAGGTTGGCGCAAAGCCGGTCAACTGCCGACTATTTTTGCCGGCGTGGTGACGCAAATGAGTCCTGGCGAACATAGCGAACTTATACGCAGTTCAAGTGGGTTCCACATTATTTACCTCGCTGACAAACGTTCGGGCGAAAAACACATTGTGACGCAGTCAAAAGCACGTCACATTCTCATTCGACCTAGTGAATTCAGTACCGAAACAGAAATCATCAGCCGACTTCGGCAACTCCGTGAACGCGTTAAGGCCGGGGCAAATTTTGCCGAACTGGCTAAATCTCATAGTGACGATAGAGGCAGTGCAGTTAATGGTGGGGATCTTGGATGGGTCAGCCCTGGACAAATGGTGCCTCAATTTGAAGCGGCAATGAATGCCTTAAACGTTGGTCAGATCAGCGAACCATTCCAGTCTCAATTTGGCTGGCATATTATCGACGTTTACGATCGCCGTGATGTTGATAACAGTAAAGAATTCACTGAAAACAAAGCGCGCGAATTTATCCGCCAACGTAAAACCGAAGAAATGACCGAAGCCTGGATACGTCAATTACGTGAAGAAGCGTTTGTCGAAATAAAAATTTAGTGATAAATGAATAACACAATTCCTCGTTTAGTCGTATCCGCCGGTGAACCCGCAGGTATTGGCCCTGATATTCTGCTTAAAGCAATTAATCAGCCGTACTTAGCAGAAATCATCACCATTGGTGATCCAGCTTTGTTCCATGCGCGCCTGAAAAAACTAAATTTACCCATCAAGGTTCAGGAGACTGATCTTGCTGAAGAACCACGCTGTGCAGAAAAAAATGTGCTCAAGGTTCTGCCGCTAGCGCTAAATGCCGTGGTAACTCCTGGTATCTTAAATGCCCAAAACGCAGACTATGTATTGGCCGTACTGGATCGTTGCATTGCCGCCTGCCAGGAACACAAAGCAGACGCAATGGTTACTGGCCCTATTCAAAAAAGCATTCTCAATTCGGTTTACCCAAATTTTTCCGGGCACACTGAATATCTGGCAGAAAAAACAGGCAGCGAATTACCCGTAATGATGTTAGCTACGGAAGGTTTGCGGGTTGCACTGGTTACAACACATGCGCCGTTACGCAAAGTACCTGGAATGATTACCCAGCAGCGTTTGGAAAAAATTATCACGATTCTCCATCATGATTTGCAACACCAATTCAAGATCGATCAACCAAGAATCATTATTGCCGGATTAAACCCCCATGCTGGTGAAGATGGACATCTCGGCACTGAAGAAATAGAAATCATTGAGCCAGTCATCCGCCGCTTGCAAGAAAAAGGCATGAATCTGCTAGGGCCACTACCCGCTGACACCTTATTTACCGACGAGTATTTACATAATGCTGACGCGGTACTCGCCATGTATCATGATCAGGGCTTGCCCGTCCTAAAATACAAAGGTTTTGGCAATGCCATTAATATCACCCTGGGACTACCCATCATTAGAACCTCAGTCGATCACGGTACAGCGTTAGCACTTGCTGGCACAGGCACTGCCAGTGCCAGCAGCATGCGACTAGCACTGCAAAGTGCACTGCAAATATGTCAGGCAGGACGATGACAGCACATACGCCGAGAAAACGTTTTGGGCAGAATTTTTTACATGATCAAAACATCATAGCGAATATAATTTCTGTCATCAGTCCGCAAAAAAATCAACGCATCATCGAAATTGGTCCGGGCAAAGGCGCCCTAACAACACCGTTGATGCAGCACACTGGCAAACTGGAAGTTATTGAACTAGATCGTGACCTGATCCCGCGCCTGGAAGAAAAGTTCTCCCGCCTGGGCGAGCTCACTATTTACCAAGAAGATGTTTTGAGGTTTGATTTCGCGCAACTCAACGCCACAGAGAATAGTCTGCGTATTGTTGGCAACCTGCCCTACAATATTTCCACCCCACTTCTGTTTCATCTTATGGCTTTTTTACCACTGATTAAAGACATGTATTTTATGTTACAGAAAGAAGTTGTTGATCGAATATGCGCTCAACCCGGCAACAAAGAGTATGGCCGCTTGAGTGTTATGCTGCAGTTTTACTGTGAAACCGAAAGTCTTTTTGTTGTGCCGCCCGAAGCTTTTAATCCCGCGCCTAAAGTGAATTCAGCAATCATACGTCTAATACCTCGCGAACCGTCGTCAATAAACACAACCAACAAAGGTGCATTGTCCACCATCGTCACTGCCAGCTTTGCACAACGACGCAAAACGTTGCGCAACAACCTGAAAAAGCTATTGTCTGACGAGCAAATAAAAAGCCTGGATATTGATCCAGGCTGTAGAGCAGAGACATTAAGCTTAGACGAATTTAAAAAACTGAGTGCGCTGTATCTGGAAACCAAAACTCTGGAAACTAAAACGGCTTAATTTTCTAGAATAGCTTCCACAGAAAACCACAATTTCATATTATCTCCAACGTTGGGGAAACCAAATGTACTGCCAAAGTCCGATCGTTTAATACTGGAAACCGCTTCAAAACCGCAGGTGTGTTTTTTATTCATTGGATTTGCCGCACAGCGAATACGTTGCACATCCAGTGTCACGGGTTTAGTGACTCCCATCATGGTTAACTCGCCTTCGACAGTCGCTTTGTCATTACCAATCAATGTGACATTCGTTGACGCATAATGAATATCAGGATATTCCATAACATTCAGAAAATCAGGCGAACGTAAATGGTCATCCCGCTTATTATGTCCTGTGGTAATCGATACCGCAGCAATTTTTATATCAACAAAACCGTTTTTATTCTCCCGATCAATCATAAGCTTGCCGCTCGTTTGATCAAATCGACCATACAAGGTTGAAAAACCCATATGATCAACCGCAAAATGCGGAAAGGTATGATTTCGATCAATAATGTAATACTCCGGCGCAGCTGACACCGAAAAGCTGAAAAATATCACCAAAATAGCTAGTGCAAAACGCATATTGCCCCCCTCAAGGCTTTCCTACTTTCTGTGTGTTTACTTCGTTACTTTAATACCTAAATCCTGCAAGTGCTCGCACCTACTCACCACAAGCTCTTGATCCGTAGAGTAATATCACTATTTTCGGCAATCACAATAAGGATTGCGCTCAAATATTGATTGGCTCTACGAATCAATATCTTGCACTGCGCAAGTACGATCACTTGCAGGATCTAGGTAATACTCGTAATTTAATGACTAACGGGTTATACAATATCGAATTCAATGGTGCATGTAAAATGCGGCTTGTGATAAGAGCCTAAAGCGGACAAAACACAGGTTTATTCGACGCTAATAATTGAGTAAAATACTAAGTTATTTACTGTAACAGAATCAAAGCCATGCGCAACAAAATCTCCCCCTCGCAACTCCTTGAATTGCCGGACAATTTTTATCAAAAAATAAAAACAAGCCCTATTAGCAATCCGTACCTTGTTGATTTTAATAAAAAACTCGCGGAAGACTTCGAACTTGAAATGTCTCAGGAGTTGATTGAATTAGTGTCAGGTAACAAGCCAGCTACCAGCCTCAACTCCATCGCCACGGTATACGCAGGCCACCAGTTTGGCGGTTTTGTACCGCAATTGGGTGATGGCCGCGCAATACTATTAGGTGAAATACAGGATAAATCAGGGAAATCATGGGAAGTACAACTAAAAGGTGCAGGCGAAACCGCATTTTCCCGCCAAGGGGATGGCAGAGCCGTGCTGCGCTCAACCATACGCGAATATTTGTGCAGCGAAGCCATGCATCACCTCAACATACCCACCACCCGCGCGCTGTGCATTACCGGCAGTCGTGATCCTGTGTATCGCGAAAACGTTGAATCAACTGCGGTTTTAACCCGCATGGCACCCAGCCATATTCGTTTTGGCCATTTTGAATACTTTTATCACTCTGAACAAACGGAAATGCTGGGCAAACTTGTAGATTTTGTCATTCAGCATTATTTTCCTGAAGCACATAACTCCACCAACAAATACGAAACGTTTTTACAACAAGTCATTATTTCCACCGCTGAACTGGTGGCGAAATGGCAATGTGTGGGTTTCTCTCACGGAGTAATGAACACGGATAATATGTCGATCATGGGTTTAACCATTGATTATGGCCCATTTGGATTTCTTGATGAATACGACCCAGATTATATTTGCAATCACTCAGATTACCAGGGGCGTTACGCATTTAACAAACAAGGTGAAATTGCTTTTTGGAATTTACATTGTCTTGCACAGTGCTTTACTTCATTCTTAAGCATCGATGCACTACGAGCCCTGTTAGCCGAATTCCAACCCGCATTTTCCCGCGCTTATACCGATGAAATGCATAAAAAACTCGGGCTGAAATCCGCCAACAAAGAAACGCAACAAAGCATTCAGCAATTTCTCGAGCTTTTAGCCAAGTATCAACTTGATTACACCAATAGCTTTAGAAACCTTACTGAAAATGATTACTCAGACAACAATGAAATGGCTGATTGGTTTGTACAGTATAAAAATCTATTGAATCATCACGGCTACGCGCAAGATGAAATAGCCAACGTCATGAACAGCGCCAACCCAAAGTACATCCTACGCAATCACCTGGCACAAACCGCCATCGAAAAAGCCGAGAACGGTGATTTCTCTGAAGTGCAAAAACTTCGCAAACTACTGAACAATCCCTATGACGAGCAACCAGACATGGCAGCTTATGCAGCAGTAGCACCAGACTGGGCTAAAGCGTTGAGCATTAGCTGTTCTTCATGAAAAAGTATGACAATTTTTTTGATTATTAATGATAGCAACTTTTTCTTTTTTTTGATTAGCTCAAGCTTCAGAGTTCAACCGATTCCCCGTAATCAGCACGCGTAGTGGTAAAACCTTATCGAGAGTGCTGGCTACCGTCAAGCCTACACGGGCGTATTCACGGCGTCTCTCGGTAAGATTTTACCACTAGGGACACTGGAAGGTGGTAATTTTGCAACGTTGAACTCCGAAACTTAAGTAGTTAAAAAGGATAAACGGGGAATTCCCATAGTTAAGTATTCTTCTCAATCGGGTATATGTTTATTTACGCTGGAATACCAAATAAATAGATGACAATGAAAAAAGCTAGAATTGAAATGCATGCTGCAAAATACGTCACTACAAATGGAAGTCTCAATTAGCAGAAAGTTTGGGTATGGATTCCCACGCAAGAGCGTGGGAACCGGCAGTTGAAGTATGTGCTTATAACATCGACACGTCAGAGCTTCATGTCGACAAAATTGCTGAATATCGACATAAAGACTTTACATGTCGATCCTATCGACATATCCTTGCAACATGTCGATTTATTCGCGAAATTTAAACATGAGTTTCTTGCAAGATAAGCCATATAACGACTTACCACGCTTACCGCCAGAGGCGAATCTGGATTCTGTCCCATTATTGAGGGCCTGTATTCCCGCCCGAACAGCCCTGGCAGAGCTAAAACAAGCGGGGCAATTGCTGCCAAACCAGGGTTTACTGATAAACCTGCTGCCATTGATGGAGGCAAAAGACAGCTCCGAAATCGAAAACATTATGACAACGACCGACAAGTTATTCCAGTTTGCATCAGAAGATAGCCTGGCAGATCCAATGACAAAAGAAGCGCTCCGTTACCGGACTGCATTAAATCATGGCTATCAGGAACTGGATGCAAGGCCGCTCAGCGCCAATACCGCAATTGAAATTTGCAGCACCATCAAAGGCACTCAGATGGATGTGCGAAAAGTGCCGGGAATAACATTGGCTAATCAGCAAACGGGTGAAGTCATTTACACACCGCCTTCAGGTGAAGATGTGTTGAATAATTTGCTGACCAATTGGGAAAATTATCTACATCAAAATGATGACATTGACCCTTTAATCAAGATGGCTGTCCTTCACTATCAATTTGAAGCAATTCATCCATTCACCGACGGCAACGGAAGAATCGGACGTGTGTTAAATATCTTGTATTTAATTAATGAAGGTTTGTTAACCCTGCCGATTTTGTATCTCAGTCGATATATCGTGCAAAACAAACCGGATTATTATCGCCTGCTAAATGCAGTGACAAAAAACGGAAGCAATGAAAATTGGCAGGAATGGATTCTTTATATGCTCAAAGGTGTTGAAAACACCGCAACCTGGACCACCCAAAAAATAGAGGGGGTCAGACAACTTATTGAGCATACGAGCGAGTATGTTAAAACAAAATTGCCTAAAATTTATAGCTATGAACTCGTCCAGATAATTTTTGAACAACCCTATTGTCGGATTGCAAATCTGGTTGAAAAAAATATTGCAAAAAGACAAACAGCCTCAGTGTATTTAAAGCAACTGTGTGACATCGGCGTATTAATTGAAATCCAGGCTGGAAAGGAAAAACTGTTTGTGCATCCTAAACTGGTTCAACTAATGACAGACGATAAACACTCATTTGATTTTTATTGAACCGTGATTTAAAAGTATTAAACAAAAGACAAATAGATAAATGACATATAAAAATATCGTATAAAAACTCTAGGGAGCCTCTGTGACGTATTACGTGACGACGGCATCAACTACCGTCCTTAATTCCAGGATAATATTTGAAGCCTGAAATGTATTATGCTCTTCTGTGCCAAAACGCTCGCGTATAGATGCGTTATTCATAGGCTCTCGATTCACATACTGGAGACAATAGTGCTGATAAACACCTATGACGAGCAACCGGACATGGCAGTTTAGGCAACAGAAGCACCCGACAGAGCTAAAGCATCATACTTAAAAAAATGGTCAAAACTCAACAACTCAAGCCTGATAGTCCATTACACGGTTTAATCTATACCCTACCCTTATATTCAATTAGAAGATTCGTTGACCTGAGAGAGTTCAGCCAAGTCATCCATAGATAATACCTTGTCAATATTCAACAGGATCATAAATCGTTCATTGTCCTTGCCCATGGCCTCGATAAAATCAGTGCGAATATTACGCCCCAGTGAGGGTGCGTGCTCTATTTCATTTGACTTGAGATCAATAACTTTGCTCACAGAGTCAACAACCAAACCAATATTCATCATCTCGCCAATAGTTTGCAGCTCTACGATGATAATACAGGTTCGGCGCGATATATCTGCACTCTGTAGCCCAAGGCGCCCTGCTAGATCAATCACGGGAACAGCCTTGCCACGTAAATTTAAGGCACCACAAATAAACTCGGGCATCATAGGCATAGGCGTCACTTCACCATACTCTATGATTTCCTTAACCCGTAGAATATTGAAAGCATAACTTTTATCTGCAAGTAGAAATGTCAGATATTTACGCGCATTTTCATTACCACTCACTACGCCAGAATGTGATACGACCAGTTCATCCATTTTAATGTCTCCCGTTATATACGGTAATTCTTGAAAAATTCAGCTTAGAGAAAATTGCCATATTTTACGATTTCATCCGGTATATTATCTAATGGAATAATCGTATCAACACCGCCGTGATTCACCGCTTCCTTGGGCATCCCATATACCACACAACTCTGCTCATTCTGGGCAATGGTTTTCGAACCCACATCATGCATTTCTTTCATGCCACGCGCACCATCATCACCCATGCCTGTCATGATAATACCGAGTGCATTTCTCCCGGCTGATTTGGCTACTGAACGAAACATAACATCGACTGAGGGTTTGTGCCGGCTAACCAATGGTCCATCCTTTACCTCGACGTAATACTTGGCACCGCTACGCCTCAGTAGCATGTGCTGTCCGCCTGGTGCGATCAATGCCTGGCCAGTTAGTACACGATCACCATCCTTTGCTTCCTTAACAGTCACCTCGCAAACACTGTTGAGCCGCCCAGCAAAGGCTGCAGTAAATTTTTCAGGCATGTGCTGTACAATCACCATGCCCAAACAGGTACGGGGCAATTGCACCAACACCGTCTCCAACGCCTGTGTACCCCCTGTTGACGTACCAATAGCAACCACTCTCTCAGTGGTTTCTGACATGGCACTGGACGCCCTACTTAACACCGCATCAGCTGTTAATTTTTCACTGCTTTCCATACGCACAGGTGGAGTACTACGTAATTTAGCAACTTTGGCTCGAGCAGCAGACTTGATGACATCCAGGAACATACGCTCTTCTTCCTGAAAATGACTCTTTGCCCCTAGCTTAGGTTTAGTCACAATATCAACTGCGCCAGATGACATGGCTTGCATCGTAGTTTCAGCACCGCTCTCTGTAAGGGTGGAACAAATTACCACCGGTATTGGGTGCTCGGTCATCAGCTTTTTCAAGAAGGTAATACCATCCATACGCGGCATTTCGACATCCAGAACCATTACGTCAGGCCATCCCTTCTCTAAACGTTTCATAGCAAAAATAGGATCCGCGACAGCCGCCATCAACTCAAGTGCAGGATCCTTATTTATAATGTCGGTCAACACTCGCCTGATCACCGCAGAATCATCAACTACCATAACTTTAATGGTCATATAGTCATCCCCTTTACATGCCCTGAAGTATCCTGAACATCACGTCCGGAAACAATGACCTCACCATTTTCCAAGCGTAACGAAACTCGACGATAACTATTACCTCCGACATGAAATTCCGATACTTTAAACCCAGATGCCTCCATTAAATCCTGCATACTTTCAATATTCCGTAGTCCCACTAGTAGCTTTCTATCCGTTTGTATGTCTGGGAACATGTTGCCTCCCCCGTAGATACCTACTTTGTACTCGCCAGGTCGAGTACCATATTGGGCAACATCTTTATTAAACTGTTCTACAACACAACAAGGGTATCGAAAATCACAAGTCTGCTTGAGTTTTTGAGGTACCACTACGTGGCACATGCCACCAATATGTAAACGTGGATGCCATAATGTTACTGCCACACACGATCCCAGCAGGGTCGTTATGGTTCCGGGTGCTCCACCAAAATACAATTCGCCCTGCCCAAGGACAACTCTACCGCCCTCTTGCGCCATGATTAATCAATCCTTTGATAGATAGATGGTCGGATGGCTTTCATTTTATCTGTGACCTTATTTAAGGTTTCAGAATGTCCAATCACAAGATAACCGCCGGGTTCTAAGCGCTGACGCAAACGGTCAACAAGTTTTTGTTTGGTTTCAAGATCAAAATATATCATTACGTTACGCAAAAATATAACAGAGAAAGAACCGCATTCAGGCCAAGTTCCGATCAGGTTCAAATGTTTGAAATCAATATGTTGACGCAGACGTTTGTCCACCAGTAGATTACCTACCTGTGAACGTACACCCTTGAGACACCAGTTGCTCAGTAAGTTTTTAGGGATTTTTGTCGCTTCTTCCATGGGGTATAGGCCCTCACGAGCATAGTCTAATACCTTTGAACTGATATCTGTCGCCTGCACCTCCCAAGCTGCATCCACTCCTAATTTATCAGCCATCACCATCGCCAGCGTGTAGGGCTCCTGGCCGCGAGAACAGGCCGCGCTCCAGACCCGAAAACGTTTTCCTGATTTACGTTTTGTTAACACCTCATCACGTAAGAAATCAAAGTGTTTTTCCTCGCGGAAAAAATAGGTTTCATTGGTGGTCAATAGGTCCACCATAATCTGCATTTCAGCGCTGTTATTCTTATCCGTTACCATGGCGTAGTACTGTTCAAAACTTCCCAGCTGGAGGTGTCGCAAGCGTTTAGTCAATCGGCTTACCACCAAACATTTCTTGGCATTCGACATGCTGATGCCAGCCTTCTCGTAGATCAGCGACTGAAAAAGGCCAAATTCCCTGTCAGTAATACTAAAAGTACTGGCCGTAGCGGTTAGATTATTGGTTGCAACATTGGCCATTAGTGCTTAATACCCATGTTCAGCGTTTCATACAAATAAACTTGCTCGTCATGTCGAATAGCAGTTTTATTAATATCAATATTTATTTCCAACTTTGATGACTCGCGCGCAACAACCAACAACTTATGCTTACCGTTATCAAACAATTTTTCAACTTTTCTCATGCTACGACCCTTTTATTGCTGGCGCTGTGAAATGCTGCCAGAATGGATATTGTGTAAAATATATTAATTGGTATTCGTTTATAATTTTTCTTGGGATATACCAATCAAAAACAAAGCCATTGTAAACACGTGCCCTACTATCAGCTATCAGCGGCCTAATGATTCGGTCAACTCTGCCAGTTCATCAATGGAAAGCACACGTTCCAACTCAAGAAGAACAACGAATTTTTCATTACGCTTACCCATACCGCTGATAAAGTCAGACCGAATCTCGGCACCAAAAGCAGGAGCAACCTCGATATCCTCATTGGGAATATCAATCACCGCAGTTACCGCATCCACCACAATCCCAATATCGGTCTTTTCATCATCCGCTTCAATTTCAACAATGATGACACAGCTTCGGTTACTGGCCTCCTGGCTAGCCTTCCCCAGGCGCACTGCCAAATCGATCACAGGAACTACGTTGCCACGCAAGTTAATGACACCGCGGATAAATGCCGGCGTCATCGGAACCCGTGTCAAGGATGGGTATTCGGTGATCTCCTTAACCCCGGAAATAGCCACACCATAAATTCCGCCGCTGACATTGAAGGTTAAGTACTTGAGACTTTCATTATCCTGAAGATAAACATCCCCATCTCCCTCCATCGTTGCGGGCAACTGAGCTTCGGCTTCACTGTTTTTTATCTCGTTCATCATAGTCATCCTCCGTGTCAACGCTCCCTGTCAATTGCCAAACCGTTCGAAATCCGCTTCGTCATTGTTAACACTTTTGGACTGTTCACGGACATACGCCTGTGACGATGCACTTGCATTTAAGCTGGCAACTGCATTGATCGAGGCAATATCCGCATCAATACCCAGTTTAAAGAAACCGATCTGCTGCTGGATCTGCTGTACTTGCGAACTCATTTCTTCGGATGTTGCCGCCAGCTCTTCAGATGAGGCTGCCCCCGACTGCGCTGCCGTGTCGAGTTGCCCCATGGCAGTATTAATTTGACCTGCGCCTGAGGCCTGCTCTTCTGAGGCTGCGCTAATCTCTTGCACCAAATCAGCAGTCTTCTGGATATTAGGCACGATCTCATGGATCAGGCCGCCGGCACGTTCAGCCACCATGACACTATTAGCTGCCAATGCACTGATTTCCTGAGCCGAGGTCTGACTACGCTCTGCCAATTTACGAACTTCGTCGGCAACGACAGCAAAGCCCTTACCATGATCACCAGCACGGGCGGCCTCTATGGCAGCATTGAGTGCCAGCAAGTTGGTTTTGTAGGAAATATCTTCAATAATACTGATCTTGTCAGCGATCTGCTTCATGGCTGTCACTGTTTCACCAACCGCATCACCACCCTCAACAGCCTGCGATGAGGCAGATGTAGCCATGCTGTCAGTAGCCTTGGCACTCTCTGCGTTCTGGCTAATGGAAGCATTCATCTGCTCTAGAGAGGCACTGGTCTCTTCAACAGCAGCAGCCTGTTCACTGGCATTCTGACTCAGAGATTGGGCCGTAGCACTGACTTCCTCAGACGCCGATGCCATGTTATCCACCGCACTGGAAATATCAATCATCACGCTCTGCATACGCTCAACAAAGCCATTCAAAGAATTGGCCATTCGCCCAATCTCGTCTTTACCAAAGTCAGGTAGTCGATAGGTCAAGTCCCCGTCACCCTCGCGCAGGTCTTCCACGGCAGACAACATCACATTCATAGGGCGAGAAATACTTGAAATTATTAAGTACGCAATGCCAACAGCAACAATTACTGTGCCGATGCTAACCATCATCAATAACCATAATCCTGACTCTTCCTGATGTTGCGCATGTTCTAGCGCATCCGCGGTAAACTTTTCTAGCTCATGCGACAGCTTTTCAACAGCCGCCATCAAATTTTCTTCTTCCAGCTCAATTTTTTCACTGAGTTGATGTGCTGCATGAACATTACCTTGCGCTAATAACGCCAGTGCCTCGAAGGAATGTTCTTCATACAGCTTGTGCGCAGATTCTATAGCAGCAAGTTGATGTTCAACACTTTTGAACTCTTCAAGAACTTCTTCATTCTCAGCTGATTCAATGGATTTTTTGACCATACTATCTACTTCTTCAAATTCCGTCTTTATTACTGAAGCAAAAGATTCAAAATGCTCAATAGATTCTTTGAAATGTTTAGATGCAGTCGGATCCGACTTCATTTCTTGACCATATCGCAATGCTCTCTCGAATGAAAGGGCTTGCTCTGCTTGGTGCAATGTAATCGAAACAGTTTTTTCAGTGAGAGGCATGTCTCTTTCTCCAATACTTACTATCTCTTCACCAATTAGAGACATCTTCTGCACGCCTACCAAAGACACGGTTGTCAAGCCGACAATAAATATTACACAGAGGAGAATAATCCTGTTTTTTATGCTGATCGAGTTAAACTTAAGATTCATTTTAGTCACCTTTTAAAAAAATTATAATTTCAACAACCTGAAACTATTTGCTACGGATAAGTGGGCGTTGATTAACAGCCTGCATCGGCCTTGCGTTTTTGCCTACCACAGACAAAAATTTATTAAGCTGTGCATCAGATACCTCAACCGAATTCCTCATCACAAACCAGCGCACACCTTCACTACAAGGTGGGGTAGTCATTGAGCCACGATAATGATAGTAAGATTTACTATTTGGTAATAAATCCTCTGCATTGATAGAAACACCATTTATTGTATTTGGACCAGCCTTGCTTGTCGGCATATGAGGCCACAACTGACTTAGAAACTTGTTGCTCTTACCAGACTTCATCATCACACCAACTATTGCACGTTGCCCCTGATTATTCTCATGTATAAAGTGGGCCTCCATAACATAGGGCTTGCCACCTATATGATGTTCACCCGGGCTGTGAAAATGAACGTGAAGTAGTTTGTAATATTCACCGCTAATACTCAGGCCACTGTTATATTGAATGGCACTCGGCAGCGCATGTCTTTCACCATTTATTGATACATGGGATTCTTCATCATTACTTTCTGTTGAGTAATTAACTTGTATGGTGTGGCCATTATTCAGAATCTGTAGAGGAACACCTTGATAGGAAAAATTCAGATCAAATGATTTCGCACTGACGGTATTATTGATATTAATTGGAGATTGAACCTGGCCACTACCACAGAGGCTATATTCTTTTGCCAATTGACCCCAATGTTCGGCACCAAAATCACCATTGTAGGTCCAATGTTTTCCACCAGCCTCACTAGCGCTTAAACTTCCTGAAGACAATATAACAGCGCATGTTGCCAATGCCACTATCCCTGTTGTTCTCGACATATTAATTCCTCTTTTGTTAGCTTCTCAGTTCTCATCAACTGAATTTTTATTGCACTGATAGTTCTCGTTCAATTTGTTGTTTCTTACATTATTAACCACACGCCAAAGTTCTCGTTTCCCATAAATATTAAAAAAATCATCACTCTTAATGAAGCGTAACTGAAGCATCCTTCAGTGCTGCCTGTTTACCAACATCTCCCATAACAGCGGTTGTTCGCTGCACCAGGTTGTAGACATCTAATATGACGGCTACATCTCCAGTACCGAGGATGGTTGCGCCGCTAATACCCTTCACTCCTTGAAGAATTTTTCCTATTGGTTTAATGACCGTCTGTAGTTCACCCAAGAGTTCATCCACCACAAAACCAGCACGCTGACTGCCATATTGAACAACAACAATACTTTCACGCGCAGGATAATCATGGTTTTCGTTGAATGCGTCTCGTAGACGCAAGTAAGGCAGTATCTCACCACGTAGATTGATATAACCCAGATCACCACCCTGACGATCCTCGTCATCAAGCTCGATACACTCAATCACCATATCCAGGGGGATTACATACGATGCATCACCAACACCCACAAGGAAGCCGTCAATTATAGCGAGTGTCAGTGGTAGTCGAATCGACACTGTTGAGCCCTTTCCCGGTGTGCTATCCACATCAACTGCGCCACGTAGGGCTTCAATATTTCTGCGTACGACATCCATACCTACACCACGACCAGACAGGCTCGTCACCTGTTCAGCGGTTGAGAAACCTGCTTCAAAAATAAGCCTATAGATCTCTTTGTCGGTCAAGTTCTGGCCGGATTCTATTAATCCCTTTTCCATGGCCTTGGCTAGAATACGTTCTTTGGAAAGGCCCTTACCATCGTCTGATACCTCGATGACAATGCTGCCTGAATCATGGAAGGCATTGAGTCGTAGAACTCCCTGTTCTGGCTTGCCTGCGGCCAGACGCTCTGCTGCTGATTCAATACCATGATCCATTGAGTTTCGGACTAAATGCATTAATGGGTCACCGATTTTCTCTACGACTGTCTTGTCGAGTTCAGTATCGGCCCCACTTATTTCCAATTTAATATTTTTTCCGAGTTCCTTGCTTACATCACGAACAACCCGTTGGAAACGATTAAATGTTTCACCAATCTGAACCATCCGCAAGGTCAGTGCGTTATCTCGAATTTCTTCTACCAAGTGGCTCATTTGTGCAGTAGATTCAAGCAACTGTTCATCATTCAGACGTTGGGCCTGTAGGTTAGTCGTGGCGCCTGAAATAACTAACTCGCCAACTAAATTAATTAACTTGTCCAACTTGTCGGCATCAACCCGCAAAGATCGACTCTCGCTGGCTTTGCGTGCTTTGGCTTTAGACTGTTTTTCAAGTGCCACATCAACAATTTCTTTATGTACTACGTTATCCTCTATCAGTGCGTCACCCAGTAATGATTTTTGACTATCAGCATCCGCATTCTGATTGGCCAGAGCTTCGTTTAGCTCACGTTGTGTCAGTGCACCACTTGCCAGTAATATTTCGCCGATACGTTGCTCATCATCAGGCAGGGAATTTATCATCTCAGCATAGCGTAGAATATTTGCCCGAGGCGGCAAAATGTGGATTTGGGCTAATTCAGCCACAAACTCAAACACCTGTTCTATCTGTTCTTTATCGGCATCCGTTTGCATATCAAGCTCAAAACCGAGGTAACACAGCTCAGGGTCTAAATCGACCATATCCGGTAACGCATCGTATAATGTGCTGACTGACACTAAGGTGCCAAGTTTTTTCAAATAGCGTAGGAATGAAAGCGGATCCATGCCATTTTGCAAAACTTCAGCATCAAAACGCAGAGAGATATGCCAATTATCTGCCTCAACATAACGGGCGCTATTAAGCTGCTCCACGGGGTCATCAGCAATACTAAGCTCACTACTGGCTGTGGAATCACCCTCCAGATACAATCGCAAGCCATTCAATAACTCTGCGTCATTTACCATCACGTCATCTACTGGTTTTTCCTCATCATTTACGGCTGATTCAACCAATTGTTCTATGTGGTCCCGGCATTTTAGTAACAAAGCCACCAGGTTACTGTCCACACTAATGTCGCCATCCCGCACTTTATCCAGTACGTTTTCAGCAACATGGGTAAAAGCTTGCACATGATCATAGCCAAATACACCACCGGTACCTTTTATGGTATGGGCAGCACGAAAAATGGCATTGATAAGGTCAGGGTCATCAGGTGTGTTTTCTATTTCTAGCAGGGCATCTTCCATCCCCTGCAGCAACTCACTAGCCTCTTCCCTAAACATATCTTGAGGACGTTCACTCATTACGATTACCTCGCTCAGGTGTAATTTGTTGAAGTGACATTATTGTCACTTTCAGATAGCATCAACAGCGGGTCGCCAAAGAAACACTCCATATTATATAAATCCAATATGTCCAGCATTGCAGGGCTGTGTGACACCATCTGCATCTCCTTGCCAACCTTTTCACATTCTCGTTTAGCTTGCATTAAAACCTGGAAACAGGATGTATCCATCTCACTGACGGCTGCCAGGTCAAAAACAAACGAAGTACCATCGAATAAACATGGCATCAATTCATCCCTGAAAGCCGCTGCCGCATAAATATCAAACTCACCCTCCAACGAAATACTGCACTTACCGTCTTCTTCTTTCTGTATATTCAACATGACAACTTATTCCTTGATTCAGGGCACAATGAGTTTTGAAACAGCGTCGAGCATCTGATCAGGCTTGAAGGGTTTAACGACCCAAGCTTTCACACCCGCAGCCTTTCCTTGCGCTTTAAGATCGGCGCCCGCTTCGGTGGTGAGCATGATAATTGGAGTAAATTTGTAATTAGGCATTTTCTTGATTTCTGTCACCATCGTCAGGCCGTCCATGCCGGGCATGTTTACATCACTAATGATCAAATTAACTTTCTTACCATCCAGTTTTGACAGCCCATCATTACCGTCACTGCCCTCGATTACATCGTATCCAGCGCCTTTAAGAGCAATTGCAACAATCTGTCGCAAAGACGCCGAATCATCTACAATCAATATTGTTTTAGCCATTTTTCAACTCCAAACTTTTTTAATGCTTTGTTTTACTAAATATAAATTTAAAAGAACTCAATCTCTTCATCAGTCGGGGCTGACGCATCCCCACCACTATGAAGATCACGTTGTTCATCTGTGGTATAGCCTGCTGCCAACATCGCTAAGATCGCAGCCCCGTCAATCGGTATATTCGTACCCTGCTGACGCAGACTGCGATTATCTTCAATAGTTTTTTCAAAGTCATGCAGCGAATCCCTCACGTGAGTCTGTATTTGACTAACGCGATCCTGGAACTGCAAAGACACAAGAATGTCTGAAATTTCGTGACTGATACCAACACTCTCCGTTTTGAGAATCTCAGATGAGCTGGACAAACCGTCCAATATTCCAAGCAGATTAGACAAGACATTATTCACAGTTTCTTGTGATTCTTTTTCGAATGCGCTATCTTCTTCAGCACTGGCCTCTACACGCTCCAGCGTTGAATCCATAGCTTTCGCGATATTGCCAACAATTTCAGAAATCTGCTCACCACTCTCGGCTGATTGAATCGATAGATTTCGGACTTCACCCGCCACCACTGCAAAACCACGCCCCATATCGCCTGCACGCGCCGCCTCAATTGATGCGTTTAAGGCCAGAAGATTTGTCTGGCCTGCAATATTCCTTACTGATTCAGCCATCACTGTCAGAAGTTTCGTCTGTTCAGCGAGGTCACGTACGTTCTGCAGGTTTTGATTACGGGAACGCAAAGAGCGATTCATGCGTTCCACCAGCCCAGTGAGTTCAATACGAGTCATGTCCAAAACACTGGCCACCCCACTTTCATCGTCCATATTGCCAGCGGCTTGTTCCGATGTTTTTACCGCGGTATTTAGTTTTTCTACCAGCCCTGCAAAACGAAGAGACATAACATTGATAGCTTCCTCTGTCTGGGTACGTGACAGTTCAATTTGTCCTGCAGTGAGATTGGTCACCTGCGCAGTAATATCTTCAAAGACATCAAGCACATTGTCATCGGCCTGGGCTGATGGTTGTTCAACGGGTACTCTCTGAGCCTGATCATTTGCACGGCGTACTAATATAAGTCCTGACATAGCGACAATCACAAGTCCTGCTGACCACCACCACTTGTCTGTGCCGGATTCACTAAGAGTGAACATGCCTGCCACCCCAATGAGGGAAATAAACAAGATGAGCAAGTTCACAATATTGATTGCCGTTTTTGCCTGTTTCATTAATTTACTCCAGTAATCGCTTAGTAGTTTTCATACATAATTTGTAGTTCGAATAATTATTCAAGTCTAAATTTTCTAATTACTAGCGGTCTACCGGTCAGTTACTTTAATTTAATAGTGGTTATTGCGCGATTTAAATTTTCTAATTTACTAGCGGTCTACCAGTCACTTCCTTTAATATGATAGTGGTTATAGGCCGATTTAAATTCTCTAATTACTAGCGGTCTACCAGTCACTTCCTTTAATATGATAGTAGTTATTGCTTGATTTTTGAGCTTCCCAAAGGAACAGTCTTGAAAAAGTGGCGCGTAGATCACTTTCCAACATTATTTGGGGAGTCTTTTGCTTCAGCTTGCCTTCTAACTAAAGTTCCGAAGTTAAAAATTGCAAAAGTGCTACCTTCTAGTGCCCGTAGCGACAAACCTTACTGAGAGACACCGTGAATACGTCCCTGAAGGTTTGGCGGCAGCATCCATGCTGCCAACACTCTCAATAGGGCGTTGATTTTTTGGGGGGGGACTTGAATTCCGATGGTGAGTTATAACTCATTGATCTGACAATCTGACAATGATAATCATTAAACAAACTACGAAGGAAAGACATAAAAAACCATGAATCAAACCATACGATGGCGAAACAACCAACCGGTCAAATATAAACAAGTCACCCTAATCAACGCCATGGGCCAAAGCTTCTGTCCTGATACCGTTTCTGCACACGACGAACTCCAATCATCCTTAAGGTTTGCGCCACATTTAACCAGGATTGCGGCGCTTCCTTCCATATATAACGACGATAATTTGACCATAGATATTCATCGGGATTTTCCACAATCTTGGCCTGAACTGGATAAAGATGGATATATCAGCTTAGGTTGAGCTATAAGCTTCGACAAGGATCGCTTGGTAGCTTCCACGATACAATGCACCATCTATTTTTTCATGCGATTATATTGTTGGTATAAACCCCATTTAAGTGTCGATTGCACGACTTAAATTTGCATCTGGCATGCTTATTATCTAGTGCAGCCATAGATGACGGTGGTTGATCGTCATCGAAAAGATGCTCCGGAATCTAAAAATATTATGAAAAGAAACGCGCTGAAGCTAAAACTCATAATCAGGCCATACGTGCTTTGGGAAGACATCTGTGTTGAGTTATTTTCAATTTGCTAAAAAAAGATAGAATGTATGAATTGAAAAATTAAGATATTTTGCCTGATAAATCTAGCGGGATGTTCAGGTCTTGTTTCGTGCTAACATCAACATCATACCCTCGTTTTTCAAGGAACGTACAATTGGCAACCCTGACTTAATTCTTCACTTTCATTAAAGGATCGCACGATTCAAGATCCGTATCCGTATCTATCCGCAACCGGTTTATATATCTTAGAAATTGCATAGTAT
>CALZHW010000069.1 GCA_945787125.1 uncultured Ectothiorhodospiraceae bacterium | reverse complement strand
TTTGTTTGCGCATTCAAATGTACATGAAAAGTGACTGCTTTTCTTTATGTTTTATTTTTTTGTGATGAAATCAAGATAGTAGATTATTTAGTCATTTTTCGTCAGTGGATGATCTACACCCGACAATACATGCAGTTAATTTTATTCTCTACTACGTGTTTGTTGTGAGGGAACTCAATTGGTTGTTCAACATTCACGCCTTCATGCGTACCCACCGGCGGTGAAATGTGTGATGGCACTGCGAGCTCATCTGCAACAGTACTAATGCTGAACGACAAAGTGATCAATAAAATGAGTAACGTGGCAGCAATCAAATCTATTCGTCGAGCGACCGTTCTTTTTAACATTAGGTTTACTCCTTCGTTTACAAATTAACTACAGTTTGTATTAGTGTTGCAGCTTTTAGCCCGGATATTTCATGAATTAACCGGGCTAGATTGCATGTTTGAGATCAATCTTTTTTTGTTTTTCCTCAGCTAGTAATATATTGGTACGTACTTCATAGACATAACCTGCCCCATAGCGCAGATCGAGCGTTTCGTTTTTTGTTTCCCAGACAGTGTGTTTTATAGGCATAGAAAAGACTTTATCTGTATAGGTTTCTTTCGGCTTCCCAAGTTTTTTTTGATGTTCATTGAGTTTTTGTTGGTACAAGGCACTAACCTTATCTTGTGTAAGATATATAGTGTAGGTTTTGTAGAGTTTTCCTTCGTGAAAATAAAACTCTGTTTTTTTGCTCTTAGAAGATGTATCAGCATATACAGCCGGATTTACTTCCGTGAAATCGCTAAATTCATGGCCATGTGATGCGTTGCCACTAACTTTTTCAATTTTTACGTTCTTCTGCAAGTCAGATTCTGACATGCCCCAGCTATACTAGCTGAATCTCCATTGCTAACTAAGGGTGTGAAGATAAGTATAGATCCAATCAGGAGCTTGGTGATTTTGTTCATTAATAATTTCCATTGTTGAGTGAGCATTGTTTGGTGGGTATGAAGGCGCGTGGTGTACTATTCATAAGCTTGTATAGGTTTTGTATACTAGTCGAAAGTTGTTGGTTGTCAATAGTGTGAGCGCAAAAAATGTAGACAAACAGGAATCAAGCATCACATCTGGTGTCAATTAGTGTGTTCAGGTTGCTTTATATCGTATTTTTGTTAGATTAAGGAGTAATAATTTAATGAATTGGAATAGCTTTATGATGAAGATATTTGTTGCAATAGCGGTCTTATTTCTCGCGGCTTGTGGTCAAACTGATCGTGAGGATTCGTTACAAAATACAGTAGCCTTATTTGTCTCCAATGGCCTTAAGTTGACACCAGAACTGATCGATGAAATTTCTGAAGTTGCATTAACCGTGCATTCTTTTGATCAACTGGAACAAGAATTCACAGCCTTAAAAAACTTTAAGAGTCTGCAACCAGGAATTTGCGATTCGATTATAGATGCGGGGGCTGCTGTTGAAGATAAAAAGCCCAAGGAAATAGAGGCGATTAAAAATCGTGCAGTTGCGCTGCAAATTGTTGCGTATCAAAATGATTGGCCTGTTGAAGATCGTTTCAGGTTTAAACCTGGGGAACTGGACTGTGTATAGAATGTGCAGAAATGCAGAAATGCAGAAATGCAGAAATGCAGAAGTAGTTATACCGTTTTAGACGAGTTCAAAGAGAAGGAAATGTGCATGACAATTTTCAAAAAATTGCCCTTAATAATAATGTTTGCATTCGCTACAGTACACACGACCTACGCTGAATCTGAAAGTAATAATCCCCTAATCGGTAAAATTTTGTCAGTGGAAAACAATAAATTCGTCACATTAGCAATGCTCAAAGAGAAAGTCTTAACAAGCGATCATGTTATCGTTGGCGAAACTCACGATAATGAGGAACATCATCAAATACAGGCACAAGTTTTGGGTTGGTTTATTGAAGCTAAAAAATCTGTTAATCCCGTATTTGAAATGTTATCCAAAGAGCAGCTGAGCAAAACAAAAAATAGTCTTATAACATCCAGCGATAGTTTTTTTGACAAAGTCGCGTGGGATGACAGCGGTTGGCCGGATAGAAAATTGTACAAACCAATTTTTGATATTGTCATTGAGCAAAATTTGCCAATAATTGGAGCTGAAACAGAGCGTAATGTGCTTATGCAGCTCATGCAGAAAGGTGAGAAAGAGTTACCTACAGAGATTATGACTTACATGAATCTAGTATCGCTGAACCCAAAATTTAAAAACCAAATTAAACAGGATATAATTGACTCACATTGCGGCATGTTACCCGAGAAAATGGTTGACCCTATGATACTTGGCCAGCGCGTGCGTGATGCAGTGATGGCGAAAGTTGTCATAGAGGCATCGGCGACTGGAACAACCTTACTGATTGCGGGATCGGGTCATGGGCGCAAAGATTATGGTGTGCCTGCGTATATCAAGAGTCGTCAGCCACAAGCATCTATTACTGCAATTTCGATAATGGAGGTTGTGGAGGATGTTCAGGATCCAGCCGAATACAGTGAAGCATGGGCAAGTGATGTTATCCCCTTTGATTACGTTTGGTTTACCAAGCGGATTGAAAGAGATGATCCGTGCGAAGAATTAAAACAGCATTTCAAAAAACATCCTGCATAGTACTGCATAGTTTAGATGTTCAAGCAATATCTTGGCCGTGTGGCTATTCGTTACTTCGCTCGCGTTTGAAATGTTCAAGTGCGTTAAGCCGTGAAAGTTTGAGATCAACTATAGGCTCGGCCGCAAGGCAATCGAGCGGTGCTGTTGACGGTAATAATGAGAGTTGCGTTTTCTTCACTTCGAAAGGCGCATGAATCTCTTTGTTACTGAGGGCAGCAACTTCAGGAACCCAGCGGCGAATATAATGGCCATTTGGGTCAAATTTTTTGCTTTGTGATACAGGGTTGAAAATTCTGAAATAGGGCGCTGCATCAGCGCCGCAACCAGCAACCCATTGCCAGTTGAATGAGTTGCTTGCCAAGTCAGCGTCGAGCAAGGTATCCCAAAACCAGCGCGCACCTTCGCACCAATTCACTAATCCATTTTTGCAGAGCAGTGAAGCAACAACCATACGTATGCGATTATGCATAAATCCCGTTTCCCACAATTCACGCATGCCAGCATCAATTAAAGGAATATTGGTTTTACCTTTTTGCCAGGCCAGAAGAATTCGTTGGGCAGTGTTATCATTTTTCCACTTAAAGTTTTCATAGCGGTAGTTAAGGGGTTTATTGGTTGTGTGGGGGTAATGCAGCATTATATGATTGGAAAAATCCCGCCAGGCGATTTCACGTAAAAAATGTTCCGCATCTTTATTATCCAGTGCCACTCCGTAATAATTCAATTGTGCGAGTATTTGCCTTGGGGTTATCGCGCCCAGTTGCAAATAAGGCGAAACTCTTGAAGTAGCATGTTCTGGGAAATCCCGAAGTACGGAATACTCGTTGAGTTTTTCATTGATGAAGTTTGCGCTGAGTGCTAAACCTGCATCTTCTCCGGCTTGCCAGTGTTTTTTGAGCTTATCATGCCAGCAATGTTCGTCAAGCAATCCCATCTCGTTTAATACCAAAGAGTCGTCTATTGATTTTTTGCAGGATGTTATTTTCGGCACGGGCAAGACATTGATGTCTTGTTGATACAGTCTTTTTTGCCATTGTTTGAAAAAAGGGGTAAAAACACGAAAAGGGGTATCACTTTTGGTGTAAATTGTTTTCACGTCAATCAAGGTGCGATCAAAGCTGATTTCCAGATTGATACCCTCATTAGCGAGTGATAATTTTACTTTTTTATCGCGTTCAATTAATGCAGGTTCATTCAGTTGATTACAAAATATCTCATTCACATTTTCTGTTTTAATCAGTTTTTGCAGAATGTTCAGGGAATTTCCGCGAAAGTAGTGCATTCTGCTGTTGTAGGATTGTAATTCTGTATCCAGTGAAAGCAGGTTTTGATGAATCCACCATCGACTCGCTGCGCCTGGTGCCCAGTCAGCGTGTTCTTCAGGTGAGAATATATAAACCGGAATGACTGTCGCATAGTTTTTATAAGCATTAACGACGGCGGCATTGTCGGTGAGCCTTAAATCCTGACGAAACCAGACGATTGCGGTTCTAGTATTAGCTTGTTTATTTATGATTGTCTACCGTTGTTGGTGTAATATCGCCGCTGGCTTGCATGGCAATAGCTTCTGGGAATTTGAGGTAATGATTTCGAACGCAATTGGCTAGCGCTTGCTTGGTATCATCCTCAATTGGGCAAATATCTTCATTAGGCAGACAGCTTATTATACTTTCCAGCAATTGATCTTGTGGTGCCTGGAGTTTGTTTTTCCATGATGCCAGTAAAGGTCGGTTAATGTGTGAGGGTAGGGAGCCGAGTATGCCCACATCATTCTGATCATGAACCAGCAGGCCGGAGGTGGTGCCTCGATCCAGTGTGAGCACTTGAAATAAATATAACGTGTGGTAATCAAGTTGTTGTTGAAAATCGTCTGCTGTGGCACCCTTTCGGTTTTCTAGCGCTGCGGCTAGTATCTCGCAGTAACAATCAATCGCTGCTTCACCGACATGTTTGGCGAACGCTAAGTCAGTGTCAAAGTCGCCAGTGTTGTAATTTTCTAGATAGAAATGTGTTACCCCACGATGGCGATCTAAAGCAGGAATAAAAAAATACCGGTCGCCTTGTGCGGCTGCTTCAGCGTATTGTGTGGGTGCGGCATGTTTCAAACAATCGGCAATTTTTAATGTGTCGGCAGCATTTTCGATGGCCGGGTTCAAATCCGCCATGACGCGCCAATAGCCTTTGCCATTTTTCAACTCTGTCCAGCTGATGTGAATGTGAATCGAGGGTGCTAAAGGGTTTTTTGGGTGAATAATGCTTGAGATAGCCGATGCTGAAGCCAGACTTTTAGTGTCATCGTCGTCATACTGGACTTGCGATACGTTGACTGAAGCGCGGTTATATACGCTGTCATCTGTGGCAACAAAACGATTGCCACCCCCATGATTGCCTGCATCACGAAACCATTCAGTGGACTCAAACGTCGAACCCGAGCCGAAGGATTCGCCAATATTATTTAAGTGCTTAACAAACCTTTGCTGAAGGTCACTGACGAGATTATATGCTTGCTCAGCCTGGACTGATTTTGCTCTCTTTCTTTCCATCATTAACTTATACCTTAATTTTCTACAACCTGGGGCTGTTGTTTTAATAGACAAATTTAGTGGATTATACGTTAAAATACTCGTCTAGCTCTACACTCCCGTAATATTTGTATGAAGTTGGCTGCATGAACAGCATGCCTATCGTTAATAGTTTGAAATATAGGCTCGTTGGTTGTGGAAACAATAGGTGAAATCCACTACTATTGCGTCCAAAATTATCACGTATTGATTGGCTGTCGTAAAACTGAATTTGTTACCGATAAATGATTGCCTTTCTTACTCTACGCAACGATGTTAATACACCTTATGCCAATAGACTTTAGTCATTTCGAATTGTTTCTCATCTGCTTGCTTTTTATCTGGACTGGCTTTGTGCGCAGTGGTTTAGGTTTTGGCGGCGCAGCGTTAGGTTTACCCTTGATGTTAATGCTTTACGACCAACCGTTATTCTGGTTACCGATTATCGGTGCGCATTTACTATTTTTTTCCAGCTTAACCATAGGTAGTCAATTCGATAATGTAGATTGGCGTTATCTGAAAAAAACAGCGGTCTATATTATTCCAGCCGCTTTGATTGGTGTGATGGGGCTGTTGAATTTGCCGAATCAATGGTTGTTAATTTTCATTTATAGCATCACACTTATTTATGCGTTTATCTGGAGTATGAACTGGGCGATATCCAGTTCCAGTGCTTCCCTTGATAAGATGTTACTGGTTTTGGGCGGTTATGTAGCCGGCACCTCGCTGACCGGCGCGCCACTGATGATTGCGGTTTTTATGCGTAATGTCACAAAAGACCGCTTGCGTAACACGCTCTTTGTTTTATGGTTTGTGTTGGTCAGTATCAAGATGACCGCCTTTGTCGTACTCGGAGTAGAATTAAATCTATTAATTGCTTTGGCGTTGTTGCCCATTGCAGCAATTGGTCATGTGATTGGCTTGAAATTTCATCAAGCAATTATAAAAAACGATCAGCGTTTTAAGCAGGTGATCGGTGGAGTGTTAATCGTTATCAGTTTGGCAGGATTGTGGCAAGTGCTTAGTTAGAGCTTATAATCGGGGTTCAATGACTGAAAAGCACAGTCTGCAGTGGCAAGTCTTTATCTGGCAGTGCAAATAGCGTCAGCTGCTAAACCGACATTTCCACCTGCATCAGGCCAACTACCAAGGTCACCTGAGCCAGTCACTGAAGTGACAAAACCTTTTTACCGGATGATGAGGGTTCCGGAAGGGCTGTGTCTGGGGCAGTTAGTAGGCATAATTGGAATGCGATCAATTTGCCCCCGTTTTCTTTTGCGCCGCTGGTTTCTGAGACGCAATCCATAAGGTGTTCTCTCGTGAAATCAAACTTTCAACCCGTTCGACAAAAAGCGCTTCTTTGCCTTCTACCTTTTGGTACTCACCAACTTCCGCATCGTAAAGGTATTTCTCTTTTTTTAAAGTTTCACAGGTGGTTCGATAATTGATCCAACTTTCCTGGAAACGAAAGGTCTTAATTAGTGATGCAATAATAGCCACAACAACTGCAGTGGACGCCGGTAGCCAAAACAACCATGATAAATTGCGTGCCATTTCCAATTTTTCAATGATGATTAGGATTGGTGTTAAAGACGATAGCACGATTAAACTAAATTGAAGCTTTTTGTAGACTCGCTGATTTGAAATTGACTTTTGGTCATACCAATTAATTTGATCGTAATATCGATCATTTAAGTATTTTTGAAAATTGTCTTTGTCCATAGTCATGTCTTCTTCCTAGCGCTAAGTATTGCTCTTAATATTACAGCATAAAAATGATTTCATGATAGGCTTGATCATGCAGGTCATTTCAGCAGATTTTAAAGAACTATTTGATCCAATCAATAGTACTAACATTTCATGTTCATTTAAACCACCATACACACCGGTTTGCAAGAAATCCTTTTCGCTGCGAGTTTGGTCATTTTTGACTTAGTAATTTGGTCAAGTAAAAATAATCAACAGCATATCTACAAAAAGGGAAGCATTGAAATAAACGATGTGTTATCGAAAGATCGATACTGAAATTAGCGATATGCGGCGCCTCTAGTGTTACTGTGCACTTGTCGCGTAAGGCCATATCCCTGGTCAAAAATTCACTCGGGCAGCATTAGCGATGAGAAATTATTGAAATTAGTTGAGGCCTTGAGCCCTGTAAATAGAGTTGATGTATACACACATGAAAGAAAAACAGGTTATTATTGGCATCATAAACCCCAAAAGCGCGTCTAATGTAGGGGCGGTGATGCGCGCCGCAGGTTGTTATCAAGTTGATGCCGTTTTTTATACCGGCGCACGCTATGATCGCGCTGTTAAGTTCAATACTGATACTAAGGGTGTGCGTCATAAAATTCCGCTTACCGGGGCAGATTGTCTTTTGGCGACTGTTCCCGAAAATATGAAGATTGTGTGTATTGAGTTGGTTGAAGGTGCGGCGCCGTTGCCATGTTACCAGCATCCAGAGAGTGCGATCTATATCTTTGGCCCGGAAGATGGCACTATTAGCCAGGATATTATCGATAAAGCAGATGCGGTTGTTTATGTACCGACAGTGGGATGTATGAACCTGGCAGGGTCGGTTAATGTTGTTCTTTATGACCGGTTGGCTAAGTCAGATCTAAGCATGGCTACCGATGATTTGATTCGCCTCAGCCGGGATACGAATAATAGAGTAAAAGTGAAAATATGAATCTTTCCCCCTCGTCTTCCTTTTTCAAAATGGGAGATCAAGGTAGTACAGCTTGACTAAGAGATTAAAAGACGTTACTAATTAACGGAGAGGAACAAGGTAGTGTGTGGCCAAGCAAATATTTTATTTTAATTAAATAAATCGTCCTAAACAAGCATTGATTGAACCCATCTCATCAGAACAAATTAGGAAAATAATAGAGACCCTATATGGCCCTTAAGGCAACCATCTTCAAAGCTGACCTGAACATTGCTGACATGGATCGGCATTATTACCAAGATCACGCCCTGACCATTGCCCAGCATCCCTCGGAAACTGAAGAGCGATTGATGGTGCGGTTATTGGCCTTTGCGCTGCACGCTCATGAGGCGCTGACGTTTGGTAAAGGATTGAGTACCGAAGACGAACCTGATTTATGGTTAAAGGATCTCAGCGGTACGATTGAGTTGTGGATAGATGTGGGTTTGCCCGACGAAAGGCGCATCCGTAAGGCCTGTGGTCGTGCCAAGCAGGTTATTATCTATAGCTTTGGTGGTCATGGTGCTGATTTGTGGTGGGATAAAAACTGCAAGGCGTTCGAACGTATCAGAAATCTCAGTGTGTATAATCTTCCGGTTGCTACCGGTCAGTCGCTGGCCAAACTGGCGCAGCGTAATATGCAATTGCAGTGCACTATCCAGGATGGCGATGTTTGGCTGGGGGATAATGACAATAGGGTTGAGATGGCGGTGACGGCACTATTAACCCGGGAATCATCTGTTAGATGATTGGCTTGGGCCAACGCAACACGTAGCAGAATTCAGTATGGTTAACTCAGCATCAAATACCCCTTAACTCTTTTTCTTTTTACCCGCCTTAGCTTTGCTGACCTTGTCGCGGATGATGCGCGTTTGGCTGGGTTTATTCGTTCGTGGTGGGCGACTACGTTGTTCCACATTTTTTAATAAAGTTTCACGGCTTCCCACTTCGTAACCTGGCATTTTAATGCGTTTAATGTGAGTACCGACCAATCGCTCAATTGTCGCCAGGGTACTTTCTTCTTCACGACTAACTAACGAGATTGCTTGGCCTTTTGTGCCAGCGCGACCCGTACGGCCAACGCGGTGTACATAGTCTTCTGCGAGGTAGGGTAGGTTGTAGTTAACAACATGTTCCAGTCCCTGAATGTCTAATCCACGGGCGGCCACTTCGGTCGCGATGAGGACTTGTACTTTAGCGGTTTTGAAATCGGCTAACGCTCGGCGGCGTGCGCCCTGACTTTTATCTCCGTGGCAGAGTGCGGTTTTAATCTGCGCTTCTTTTAACTTGATCATTAATGCGTCAGCCTGTGCTTTGGTGCTGGTAAATACCAATACCTTGAACCAGTTTTGTGCCTCAATCAGATCAACAAACAAGTCTGCTTTACGGCGTTCTTCCACCGGGTAGACTACATGCTCTACCGTATCGGCAATGGCATTTTGTCTGGCTACGCGAACAACCTCGTGTCTATTCAGGAGTTTGTTCGCCAGTTCCTTGACCGGTTGCGACATGGTGGCGGAAAAAAGCAGGGTTTGACGCTTTTTTTGTGTTTTTTGTAACAACGACAGGACATCAGTGATAAAACCCATGTCCAGCATTCGATCCGCTTCATCTAAAACCGCAAACTCTACGTTGGAGAGGTTTACGTTACCTTGCACCATATGTTCTAGCAGGCGACCGGGGGTGGCTATTATTATGTCGATCCCGGCTTTGAGTTTTTTCTCTTGGGCGCTCATTTTAACGCCGCCATAAAGTGCGGTAATTTTTAGCGGCAAAAACTGCGCATAACGATTAATAGTTTCTGCCAGCTGTTCAGCCAGTTCTCGGGTCGGTGTCAGTATCAGCGCGCGCGGGTCGCCTGTTAATGGGTCATCTGTTAATGTTGGTTGCGGGCGATCGTGCATTTGTTGCAGAATTGGCAGTGCGAAAGCAGCGGTCTTGCCTGTTCCCGTCTGGGCGCTGGCCAGCAGATCCTTACCGCGCCGTGCTGGGATTATTGCCTGTTCTTGTATGGGGGTCATTTGGCTGTAGCCGCAGGCATCCAGAGCTTGCTGAATTTCGGGTGCTAGATCTAAAGATGAAAATTTCATGATTAATCCTCTGTAGATCTTGCTACAGTAAAAAATGATGCGCGTACTATACAGTATTTCACGCCGCTTAGTGAGATAGATTTGAGCGATTAGTGCGCAATATATTACTCACAAGACCATTAGAACTTACCATCGGAATTCAATGATAGAATACCGCCTTCCTTTAGTGGCAAAGTCCTTAGTGGTAAGCGCGATAAAATCATCCCTTGTAAGGTTGGTGTAGGTAGCCATGTCGCTAAGAATCTGCGATTGGAATCAAAGCCTTTTTTCCTTGTGAGAGAAGGTTCCAGAGGATAAAATACCTATAAATTCAAAGGCTTAGCAGTACTTCGAAGCGGTCAACTGGTGAATTTAGGTTTAACAATTACGGGAGCTCATTATGGCCGCACCAAGTTTGTTGGCGTTAATCGATGATATTGCCACTTTGCTGGATGATGTTGCGATATTATCTAAAGTAGCAATGAAGAAGACCGCGGGCGTGTTGGGTGATGATCTAGCGCTGAATGCCCAGCAGGTAGCGGGTGTAAGGGCTGATCGGGAGTTGCCGGTGGTTTGGGCGGTGGCTAAGGGGTCGTTTAAGAATAAATTGATTCTTGTACCTGCGGCATTGTTGATTAGCGCGTTTGCGCCGTGGGCGATTACCATTTTGTTGGTCATTGGTGGGGCGTATTTGTGTTATGAAGGGGTTGAAAAACTTGCGCACAAATTTTTGCATCCGGCAGATGAAAAACAGGCAAAACACCGGGAAAAACTTCAGGCGTTGAGTGATCCAACGGTGGATATGGTGGCTTTTGAGCAGGAAAAAATCAAGGGCGCTGTCCGTACAGACTTTATTCTTTCGGCGGAGATTATTGTCATTAGTCTTGGTGCGGTAAAAGACGCGGAATTTGCGGTTCAGGTTGCTGTTGTTTCCGGGCTCGCTGTGGCTATTACTATTGGGGTTTACGGCATTGTTGCTGGCATTGTCAGGTTGGATGATGTTGGTTTGTCGCTTTCTAAAGCGACATTGACTGGAATTTGGAGTCGATTTAAACGTTCGCTGGGAAGATTGTTGCTGTTGTCCGCGCCGTATTTAATGAAAACACTTTCCATTGTAGGTACCATCGCTATGTTTCTAGTGGGTGGTGGTATATTGGTTCATAGCCTGCCGGTTCTGCATCATTTCTTACAGGGAGTTACTGAATCGCTTCATGCACTAATCGGATTAGAAGCCGTGATTACCAGCGTAATGCCGGTATTGCTGGATGGGTTTGTCGGAATAATTCTAGGGGTTGTTGTATTGTTGGTTGTCAGTTTGACTCAACGATTAATCAACCTGATTCGCAGGCCTGCATAGTCCGGCATAGCCTGGTATGATCCTGCTATGAATGAACTTATGTTATTTACTGACGGTAGTGTTAATACGCAGTCAAAAATTGGCTATGGGGCTTATCTCGCCCTATCAGATGTTGGACTTTCAATGAATTTGATAAAGAAGAGAGTGCAAGTGAAACGATTTGAGCATACGTCTTCTACAAAGCTGGAATTGCAAACGTTATTATGGGCGCTAAGTGATATTCAAAACCTAACGGCTAAGGTGAATGTGTATACAGACTCGCAAAACATTGTGGGCTTGCATGGAAGGCGGGAGCGGTTTGAGAAAAATGATTATCGTTCAAGAAATAATAAACGGCTGAATAATTATGAGCTGTATCAAACCTTTTTTAGAATGACGGATGAGTTGGATTGCACATTAATTAAAGTGCGCGGGCATATGCCATCTAATCAACAAAATGATATTGATCGGATTTTTGTGCTGGTGGATCGAGCGTCAAGGAATGCGCTAAGGGCAGATAGGCTTACCTAAGATTATGTTCAATTCCTTTCGCAACTGGTTAGATCAACGCATTATCCAGCGTTCAGATATTACATTGGCGCAGTGGGAAAAAGCGTTTGTCTCATTACCTTTGCTGAATAGTTTAACGAATGACGAAAAACAGTCGTTGCAGGAGTTGGCGATTTTATTTATGCATCGCAAGGTGTTCGAAGGGGCTCATGGTTTTGTCGTTACACAAGCAATGGCATTGATCATTGCGCTGCAAGCCTGCTATCCTATATTAAAGTTGGGCTTAGGTGGTTACGATGGTTGGGTTTCAGTGATTATTTATCCCGCTGGGTTTGTGCCAAAGCGAGTTGTTACGGATGAATATGGTGTGGAGCATCATGTGCAATCACATTTATCCGGTGAATCCTGGCAACGTGGTCCAGTAGTACTGGCTTGGGACGAAACCGAGCATGCCGGTATTATTGATGGTCATAATCTGGTGATTCACGAGTTTGCGCACAAACTCGATATGCAAAATGGCGCGGCTAATGGCTTTCCTCCTTTGCATGCGGAAATGAAATTAAATGTATGGGTTGAGGCCTTTAGTGCCGGGTATGAAGATTTCCAACACAAGTGCAGTCGTGGAGAGTCGATCGGCATTGATTGTTATGCGGCAAGTTCACCGGCAGAATATTTTGCGGTGTTGAGTGAAGTGTTTTTTGAACGACCGGATGTTCTTTATCAGAATTATGCTGAAATTTACGATCAACTGCGGCAGTATTATCGGCAGGATCCACTAGCACGATTGAGTCAATTGTAGAACGTTATATTCTATATGCACAAGCGCCCGCTCCAAGTATCTTTCACTCTCTAAAGGGTTTGAATAAATGCTCTAACCCGTTGATTTTCACTTCGTGTATAATTTTGAGTAATTCGCCGAGTTGGCCATTGGGGAAGCCTTTACTGGCGAACCAAATGACATAGGGTTCAGGTAAATCAATCAGTAAGGTATTTTTGTATTTACCAAACGGCATTCGGGTTCGAGCAAGTTTGATGAATAATTCCTGATCTTTGTTTAATTCCATGTTTTACCTTGGTTTGCTATATGTCATAGAACGCATACTACATTTTCGTGTGACACAACATTTCTCAATGGGCTGCAATATTTCTGCAGCCCATTTATAATTTCGAAATCAGCTGTGTTTATTGCAAAAATCCACCGCTAACATCCTGTGAGTTGAGTAATCTCACTTTCACGGGTTTTACTTTCCATATGTCTTCGCAGTATTCACGGATGGCTCTGTCAGATGAAAATTTACCAGAGCGTGCTGTATTAATAATAGACATCCGAGTCCATTCCTGTTTTTGTTGGTATGCTTGATCAACTTTTTCCTGGCAGTCGATGTAGGCTTGAAAATCAGCCAGTACCAGGTAAGGATCGCTAAACAATAAATTGTCCAATAAGGGTTTAAATAACTCAGTGTCACCGCGAGAAAAATAACCGTGTTGAATGAGTTGAATCACTTCTCTAATGTTTTCATTGTTTTCATAAAACTTGTAGGGATTGTAGCCCTGGCGTTTTAGGGAAAACACCTCCTCAGAGGTTAAACCAAACAGGAAAAAATTATCAGCGCCTACTTCTTCGCGGATTTCAACATTGGCACCGTCCAGTGTACCTATGGTTAACGCACCGTTCATTGAAAACTTCATGTTGCCGGTGCCAGACGCTTCTTTCCCGGCAGTAGAGATTTGTTCTGATAACTCGGCAGCCGGATAAATCAATTGTCCATTAGTGACGTTGAAATTCGGCAGGAATACGACATTCAGTCGGCCTCTGACCATCGGGTCACGATTGACGATTTCACCCACGGCTGTTATCAAACGTATTATTAATTTTGCCAGATGATAACCGGGTGCGGCTTTACCGCCAAAGATAAAAGTCCTGGGTTGTATCTCGAAATTAGGATCTGACTTTATCCGATGATAGAGATAAATGACATGCAGGATGTTTAAATGTTGACGTTTATATTCATGGATTCTTTTCACTTGCACATCAAACATCGATTCTGGATCAATATTCAAATTGTCATATGCTTTGGCAAAATTTGAAAATTGCACTTTATTGAATCGCTTGATATCACTCCAGGATTGACTAAAGCTGGCATCAGTTGCTAATGGCTCGAGCTGCTTGAGCTCAGTAAGATCTTTAATCCAATTTTCACCAATTGATGTGGTAATCAATTTAGATAATCGAGGATTACTTAACACGAGCCAGCGACGTGGCGTAACACCATTGGTTTTATTGCGAAATTTTTCGGGGCTGAGTTCGTAAAAATCTTTCAGAATATCTTGCTTGAGCAATTCGGAGTGCAAAGCTGCTACGCCATTAATCGCGAAGCTGCCTACGCAAGCGAGATTTGCCATGCGAATATAGCGTTCACCACTCTCATCGATCAGTGACAGACGTGCGATTTTTTCGTCTTGCCCCATAAAGCGCAGGCGTACGTCGTCAAGAAACTGCGCATTGATTTCATAAATAATTTCCACGTGTCTCGGTAAAGATTTTCTGATCATCTCTAGCGGCCAGCGCTCTAGTGCTTCTGGCAGCAAAGTGTGGTTGGTATAAGCGAATGTGCGACAGGTAATGGCCCACGCCTCATTCCAGCTAAGTGCTTTCCAGTCTAGTAAAATTCGCATTAATTCAGCAACTGCGATTGCTGGATGTGTATCGTTTAACTGTATCGTGAATTTTTCATGAAACTTGGTAAGTGGAATTTGCTGTGCGTCCAGAATCCGAAACATATCCTGTATTGCGCAAGACACAAAAAAGTACTGTTGCTCCAGGCGTAAACGCTTGCCCTCATATTGTTCATCGTTGGGGTAGAGTACTTTTGTGATATTTTCTGACACCATCTTTTGTTCAACTGAACGATAGTAATCACCTCGATTGAAACTGGCGAAGTCAAAAGATTCGTGTGCTTCAGCCTGCCATAGGCGTAAAGAGTTGGCTGTATTATTGTGATATCCCAGAATAGGGGTGTCGTAGGGTGTACCTTTTACCGTCCTGCCAGGTATCCAGCGTTTTCGAGAACGGTCGTGATCATCCTGATAGGATTCAACATATCCACCAAACTTTACAGTGACGGCCCATTCTGGGCGGTGGATCTCCCAAGGATTGCCGTAGCGTAACCATTTGTCGGTTTTTTCAACTTGCCAGCCGTCTATAATTTCTTGATCAAAAATCCCAAACTCGTAACGAATGCCATAACCCACTGAAGGAATTTCCAAAGTGGCCAGTGAGTCAAGAAAACAAGCGGCCAGTCGACCTAAACCACCGTTACCCAGACCTGGTTCTTCCTCTTGCAGTAATAAATCATTAATATCCAGGCCTAGCTCTGCAACGGCCTCAGCCACTTCGTCATATATTCCCAGATTCATCAGATTGTTGCCCAGGTGTGGGCCCATCAAGAACTCAGCGGATAAATAGGCGACGGTTCTAGCGCCACTAGCAGTGTAAGCTGAAGCGGTACTGATCCAACGCTGCACCATTTGATCACGCACGACGTGAGCCAACGCCAGGTAATAATCCTGCTTGGTTGCCAGCGCAGGAAACTTACCTTGAAGGTAGAATAATTTATCAAGAAAAGCACGTTTTATCGATGCTGTGCTCAATGCTTGTTCGTCGCTATTAACATGACTTTCTTCTGTTATTGTGACCGCCATAGTATTTTTCTCCCGCTCTCATAGTTTGGATTATTATATGTCATGTTCGGTGTTTATGTTAATCAGCGCTCACCATTCTACATGTTTTTGCTGCATAGTTTGAGTGCAAATTGCACTGTTAAGGTGGCAGGATCTGGTAGCTATTTGTAATTAACGGGTTTGATATTTATCAATACTTTTAATTTATGTTTGCCACCACCAAATGCAATACCTTAATGCAAGATGGAATTAATTCTACCGATTCGCGTAGAGAGTGCTTCAGCGTTGTTTGCGCAAACAGTAATGTGGCCTATTTTACGTTTTGCCCGGGCTTCTTTATCGTAAAGATGTAGATGCGCGCCAGGTACTTTGAGTATTTCGTGAGTATTGGGAACTTTGCCGATAATATTGATCATCGCCGATGGGCATATCGCGTTGGTATCCCCCAGTGGCATGCCAGTCACTGCACGTAAATGATTTTCGAATTGGCTAGTGGCAGCGCCTTCAATGGTCCAGTGGCCTGAGTTGTGCACCCTGGGTGCAAATTCATTGACTAATAATTTATCGCCCACTTGAAAAAACTCAATCACTAATATTCCGACATAGTCGCTGAACGAGTCCAGGACTTTGTGGGCAATTTCTTCAGCCTGTTGCTGAGCGGGGTCATTAATTTGTGCCGTGGACACGGATAAAATCCCATTACGATGAATATTCTCAACCAGCGGATAAAAACGAACCTCGCCGTTTTGAGCTCGTACAGCAATAATCGACACTTCGCGGTTGTAGGCAACAAAACCTTCATAGGTGGCGGGTACTGCGCCGATGCTTTGCCAGGCATCTTTTAATTCACTGGGTTGCCGAATAATGGCCTGGCCTTTACCATCATATCCTAGTCGGCGGGTTTTGAGTATTCCGGGCATGCCGATGTTATCTATGGCTTTTTGCAGGTCAGTTAAGTTATCTATTTGTGCAAAAGGCGCTGTTTCAATTCCTTTGTTGTTGAACATTTGTTTTTCCCCCAAGCGGTCTTGCGTTATTAGCAATGCTTTTGCGGGGGGATGGACAGGCATTTGTTGGGATAAATATTCGAGTGTTTGTCCTGGAACGTTTTCGAACTCAAAGGTGATATAATCAGCGATTTGAGCCAGTTGCGACAATCCTTTTGGGTCATCATAAGGTGCAACAATACTCTCGCCTAATGTGCTTGCACAGCCATCGCTGGTGGGATCTAGAAAAACACAGTGTACGTTTAAGGGGTAACCCGCCAATGCGATCATCCGCGCGAGCTGTCCATTTCCAAGTATGCCCAGTTTCATTCCATGTCTCTCGGGTCTGGCGTTGCTAATACAGCCGCCGTTTGGTTTTGCCGAAATGCATGTAATGCTTTGCGGTGCTCAGGATATTTATTGCCCAGTATGCTGGTTGCTAATAAAGCGGCGTTGATAGCACCGGCACGACCGATGGCCAGGGTGCCTACAGGAATTCCAGCGGGCATTTGTGCGATGGAGAGTAATGAATCCATGCCGTTAAGTGCTTTAGATTGCACGGGAACACCCAGGATGGGCAGCGCTGATTTGGCAGCGACCATACCGGGTAAATGGGCAGCACCACCCGCACCTGCAATAATTACTTCGATGCCGCGGCTCTCTGCCTCACCTGCGTATTCGAATAGCAAATCGGGTGTTCTATGTGCAGAAACCACTTTGACTTCGAAAGGCACACCCAATTTTTCTAATGTATCGGCTGCATTTTGCATAGTCTCCCAGTCTGACTTAGACCCCATGATAATGCCGACAATCGCCTGCATGGCAAGCTCCTTTTGATTAAGTTTAAAACATGAAGTTGTTGAACCTAGTAAAACAGACTAAATCTCAATTCTATTGTACAACTTTGCGACCTTACAGGACTTCCTAAAAAAATATCTGGCTAACACTGCAAGTGAGCTTAAGATTTTTTGAAGATACTGCAGAATCAATGAATTGCACCCTGAGTTCGCGCCCAGCTGATTTTTCTAGTTTGAACGAGCGCGGTATTTTACGCTAAAAAGTCGAAGATGTTGACTATATACTTGTGAAGTCATGGATTGAAGAAGTTCATTGCTGATTTAATTGACTTAATATATTGATTGTAAAGACTTATTTTATTGTTTTTTTGGGTTGTTTCATACGTTCGATACAATTCAAACTTATCATGCGGCTGATTATACGTTGTCGTAGATTGCAAAATATTGAACAAAGAATAATCATCGCATTCAGAATTTAGCAAAAAATAATTTTTTCCAAAAAAATTAATGATCAATCAATTTATTTCATTGGTCTTTTCTATGGTTGTGATGCTGGTCCGCGCGTGTCCGAATTGTAGTTTTTCCCGTTTTACGAAAGTTTGAAGTTTTTGCACAATCAGATCCATATTTTTTGCCTCTAGTATTCTAAGTCCATTTCTCTGATCCTTTCCTTCTAATTGAGGAAACTGCTTGTTACAGGCAAATAACCATATTGTCTCTTCGCCAAAGGGTGCAGAAATCTCAAATCGAAAGGGCACACTGCCATCTGGGAAAAGAGTGTAATCTGCTGCCTTATAATAAGTTTTAGGAAAGGTTTTACTGGGAAATACCTGCAGAAGATTATTTGCAGCATCCTGGTAAATTAATAACAAATATGCATCACTTGAATGTGACAGATAAAAATAAACCATATCACCGCGTTGAAATGTCTGCATGTCTCCCATGTAAGTGGTAATTTCAAGGCCAAATGTTTTACTTGAGTTGTTCAGTGTGACGGATGTATTTGTGGATGAATCTTGAGCATAACCGCAGCTGAAACTAATAATTATGAATAGTGCTGAAAAAAAACGCTTCAATTTCATTAAACTATCTGCATTTCATGTTGCTTAAATAATTTCAAATACCCTGCAAAATATTGTCTATTATAAAAGTAGCAGGTTAATCCCAATATTTCATGAATAATCCGGATTGAGTTCACATATTGTAGAATGTTCCTATGGAAATACAAAAAATACTTGTCTATTGTCTGAGTTTATTTTGGCTGAGTTTACCAGGTATTTTAGTGCAGGCTGCAGAGTTTGATCCTCAATATGACTCCGGGCGATCCATTACCTATTGGTTAGATTCAATCGTTAATCCTGATGAAGATGATAAAGTATTACATGCGCAAGACGTTTTTGCGCAATTATTGAGAACCTGGGACAAGGGTCGCATCGCGCCTAGTTTGTATGTGATTAAATCCAACTCTGGCCCCTGGGCAGCTTCTTTGGAAGATGGCAACATACTCTTAAGTTATTTAGCATTGCTATTAACAGAGGAGACAAATAGAGATAAAAGCTCGAATAAACTGGCTTTTATACTGGCGCATGAAATTTCCCATCATAGATCTGACGATTTATGGCAGCAAAAATTCATGCGCATAGTTGGTGCGCAATCACCACAGCAAAAACCGATTCAATTAGACAATATTAATGTAAAAATTCAGGACGTTGGTGATCTCGAACGCCGCGAGGCTCAGGCTGATGCGGATGGTTTGGTGTTAATGTCAATTGCTGGATTTGATCCGCTACAAATTGTTGGTGATAAGAATTTCTTTAAGCAATGGGCAGAAGCAATTTGGCAAAGCGCTTGTTTTGCTACCACAAAAATTGATGATGCGTTTGCAGCATGTGAGCAGGCGAAAATGCGATCCAGCCGGGCTCATATTAAACTCAAAGATATTGCTGTAAAAACGACCTTGTTTGAGTTGGGTGTGCAGGCCTTTGTTTTAGGTGACTATGTTGGGGCGAGAAAGCACTTTACTGCGTTTGGGCGTGATTATCCCTACGCCGTGGTGCACGAAAACATTGGCAATAGTTTTTTAGCGGAAGCCTTGTTGCTTAGACAATTATACATGAAAGAAAATGAAACCGATAAATCGCAGCTTTACTACCCTGTCATTTTAGCTGCTGAGCCTGATTTAAATAAACAAAAAATGCTGGAGATTGCCGAATCAGGAAAATCACGCTCACTATCCAAAGCACAACGAAAAAAATGGTTAAAGGAAAAAATAGCTACACAACTCAATCAGGCTATTTCATCCTTTGAACATGCAATGCAAATAAATCC
>CALZHW010000068.1:11630-19700 GCA_945787125.1 uncultured Ectothiorhodospiraceae bacterium | reverse complement strand
TCTGGTCACCAGAAAAGCGTTCGGTTTTAGGGAGCATGAAACGCTTAAAACTGCGCTATTTCACACGATGGGGAAGCTTCCTGAGCCAAAATCACCCCACAGTTTTTTCTGAAGACCCTTAAATGTTTGCAATCACTAAATTTACAGTTTTCAGATAATTCTATTATTTCCGAAAATGTCTCGTCAATGCCAGTATCTACAGATATATTACCAAGCTCTCTCATTCCTGGTGTGTCTATTAACATCGCGCCACTATCTAGTTGTATTAATTCTCGGCTTGTAGCGGTGTGTCGTCCTTTGCTTTTTATTTTACTTACAGATTTAGTTTCAAAGAGAGAGCTACCTACAATACTATTTAGTAATGTCGTTTTTCCGACACCTGAAGAACCGAGTAAACAATAAGTATAGCCAGGCAATAGTAAGTCTTTTATTGTGTCAATATTTTCGCCAGTTTGGCTACTAAAGGGTTGTATTTTGGTTTGAGGCGCAATTTCAATAATACTATCTACTATTTGATTCAATTCCTGTTGAGATTTAAGGTCACATTTACTCAATAGAATGACAGGCGTAATGTTGTACTCGTTTATCATCACCAGGTATCGTTCTAATCGTCTTAGATTGAAATTATAATCGACAGATTGAACGATGAATGCCACATCAATATTTGTAGCTATTAATTGAAAATCTATAGATTTACCTGATGTTTTTCTCTGAATTATTGTCTTTCTAGAGACTACATCATGTATTACTGCGTGTGAATCATTATCGTAAAAGTCGACATATACCCAGTCGCCAGTTGTTGGTAGATCAGTCGCAGAATTTGCGGAGTAGGCGAGTTTCCCTGATAACTCAGCAAAGACATCACCATCCCCTTTGGTTATCATGTAACTATCTTTATGAACCGAAGTCACTCGGGCAATCTCATGACCTTTCAGCTTATCTAAATCAGTGTGGTCTTTAAACCAACTGCTGTACCCAATACTTTCTAATTTATTCATACGTTATATTATACTCGCGAGCACTTACCTATAAGTGTCCTGCACTTAAACGCGGGATCTCATTGGAATATGATGTAATTTCCCGCTTTCATAATACCTGAATTCAAATAAACCTGCGGGGATATATCAGAGGTCGAGTTCTTTTTATTTCAGAAATTCGCTGACTTCTTTTTTTCTTGCCATTGTGTCAGCATAACCCAAAGCAATGAGTTTTTTGCAATAACCTCGCTCGAATAACAAATAACTCACCAGGCTGGAGCTGTTGCGTTTGAGGGCGCCAACACCGCGCAGTAACATCCGCAGTGTTAGCGGTAACTCATGTACGTGTTGCTCTGCAATTTTCTCAATATCTTCACTTGGTTCTATGATGAAAACATCAACCTGCCTCAATGTTACGTTGCCATCTTTTAACTGATGCTCAGGAATCGCGCTGATCGTTTTATTGATCCGTTGCAAACGTTCAATATCGGCTTCCAGGCTGTCTAAGAAAATGCTGTCGAGTACATGCCCGGCGACTTGAGCCATGGATGGGTATTCATCGTCTTTGGTTCTCTCTGGAGGTGCTTCATCGCGGACGCCAATGATAAAAATCTTTTCCGCTCCTAGATGTAATGCTGGGCTAATAGGTGCAACCTGACGCATTGAGCCGTCGCCAAAATATTCACGATTAATTTTGGTGGCAGAAAAGACAAATGGGATCGCAGAAGACGCCAGCAAATGGTCAACGCTGATATTCGTCGGGCAGCCAACTCGTCTGGCTCTGAACCAGGGTTTTATTGAGGCATCACCTTGGTAAAAGGTGATCGACTGGCCGGAGCTGTAACCCGATGCAGTGACGCTGAAAGCGCGCAAGGCGCCGGAGTCAATAGACTGCTGAATTTTGTCGCAAGGCACGTAACGTTTGAGCAGCTGAATTAATGGCGTACGATCCAATAATGCTTGTGGGTTATATCGACCTATTCCGCCAAAGAGCATTGCAGCGACCCAGCGTGCGCCACTTGCTGTGATGCCAGATACATCTACACGAAATACCTGGTGCACGCGAAAATTTCGCCACATCCTGGCTAAACGTCGCACTCCCAGCTCAAAACGGTGTCCATGGGTAGCGATAACAGCACCATTAATTGCTCCGGCGGAGGTGCCGCAGATAACCGAAAAAGGATTGCCTCGCTCTTCAGGGATAATTTCCTGTATCGCTTGCAGCACTCCAACTTGATACGCTGCGCGAGCCCCGCCGCCTGACAAAATAAGTCCCACGCAGGGTTTACGTTGTTTTAGTATTGCTTCAGATTTGTTAGATGCCATGTTAGCACTCTATTTTTATAAATACTTTGTGTGTATTGACTGATCTTCGGTATTTTCAGGTTAAGCCCATATAAGATATATCGGAAGGTTTCCTGAAGTCTATAGGAAACAGCGTTTCACAGTGTGTTTTTAAGGCATCTAGCAAGCAGACTCGAAAAAACGAGGAATCATTACCTTTGATATTTTCTTGCAAAATCGAACCCATAAAAGTTAATGGATTAATTACTGATACCAATTTTTATGTTTTGGCAAGAGGTGGGTGTGAGTAAGTTAGCTGTTTTCGCTGGTTGTACTCATAAACTCACGGAAAGTGACGCTCTAGGTTGCTACAGTTGTTCGATAAGTGATCAGCAGTGGTTTTATACGCCAATTTACCCATTTATTTTTCGGAATTTAACTATTGGACTTGTACCTGTCTGGGGTTCGATTAAAATAACTGCGTGGGGCGAATAATAAAGAGAAACTTTAAAGCCTATATGTATGATGCGTTTTCTTGTGCTTTACACGGGATTTTGCATGCGTTGAAGCAAGTAAGTGGAATAATAAGATGAAATTTACAGCAATTGCGAGTTCTTTGCGCTTTAAGTTAATTGTATCGAGTGTCTTAATTCAGGCAGTATTCATCTCTATTTTGCTGCTGAATAGTGCCTATTCAGTTGATGAAAGTCTTTTTAAACAATGGAAATCACGGGTTGGCGAGTTCGAACGTTTGCTGGAAAGTGCCATTGCTAAACCCTTGGTTCAGCAAGATAAACACGCAATTCAAAAAATATTCGATGAAATTGTTAGTGCCGACAGCATCAATTATTTAATTCTGCTCGACCCGCAGCAAAAAGTCTTGCTCGCTGCAAACTGGGATGACTTTCAGCATCTTCCTCCATCGGATGTATCGATTAATGAATTTGTTCTCAATGGCGAAAAGCAATACCAAGGCAGATTTATATTACAAATAGAGGGTGTCGCCTATGGTGATGTTCTTTACGGCATGTCAACGGAGCTTTTTGCTGCGAATAAAAGAAAGTTGTTTAAAGACAGTGTTTTTATCGCTGGTTTAGGCCTGGTATTGTGGGCGCTGGCTTTATTTTTAATTGGTTTCTGGTTAACGCGAAATCTTAAAAAACTCACCGATGCAAGTGACTTGTTTGCCGAAGGTAAATTGAGTACTCGGGTTAAGATAACATCCAATGATGAAATCAGTCACTTGGGTCAGGCATTCAATAACATGGCCGACTCGCTGGACAAGCGCATTGGCGATCTGAAAAATAGTCGAGCAAAACAAGAAGAATTACTGCAAATTTCCAATACTGAAAAAGCCCGTTTGTCTTCGTTATTGGCCGTCATGACGCGTGGCATTGTGTTTATTACTAATGACGATCGAGTCTTGTATTTCAATCCGGCCTTTGTGAAGATATGGGGTATTCATGAATCACAAAATTTACAAAACATCAGCGTTTTAGATTTAGTGAAAAATATCGCAACCAAAATAGTGGAAGATCATAGTCGAGCGATGTTGTTTAATAAAATGCTCTTGGCAGAATCTGATACTTTAGAGTTCGAGCTCTTAAATGGAGTAAACATAAAGCAATACTCTTATCAGGTGCTGGATGAATTTAAACAAGAGCAGGGCACTTTATGGATTTTTGAAGACATCACTAAAGAAAAACAGACCGCAAAACAATTAATCTATTTGGCAGAACATGATTACTTAACCGGCTTGCACAATAGACGGCGTTTGCATGATGAGTTGCTAAAACAGATAGCTGTTTCAGAGCGTTACAAAAGCTCTTTTGCCTTGCTATTTTTTGATATTGATGACTTCAAGCACGTTAATGATGCCTATGGTCATCAAAGTGGCGATGATTTATTGGTTAAAATTGCCGGTGATGTCGGTATATTAATTCGCAAGGATGAAATGCTTTGTCGATTGGGTGGCGACGAGTTTGCCATATTATTGCCGGATACTGACGTGGCAGGTGTATCAATGCTGGCGCAACGTATACTCACGGCTATTGCCAACGTGAATCTTAATGTGAAAGGTAAAAATTTAAGTGTCACCTCTAGCATTGGTATTGCCCTTTATCCAAAACATGGTTTGGATAGCGAAGAACTGTTGGCGTGTGCAGATGCCGCTATGTATCAAGCGAAAGAAGCGGGTAAAAATACCTATTGTATTTATAAACCTACCGCGAAATCTTCGCAGCATCTCGTGCATCGAATTGATTGGGAAAGTCGAATCAAGTCCGCATTAGCGGATGAAAATGGGTTTGCCTTAAATTTTCAAGGTGTATACGATGCGACCTCTCGAGAGTTGCAGTTTTTGGAAGTACTGGTGCGTATGAAGTCCCTCGATACCGGATTGATAGAGTATTTGCCTGGGCAGTTTATCAACTTCGCCGAGCGATCTGGCACGATTGAGGAGATAGATCGTTTGGTCATTCAAAAATCTATTCATCTCTTGAGTCAGGATACGACTATCCCTTGTTTGTCGGTGAATATCTCCGGCTGCAGTTTTGATAGCCCGGAATTTGATCGTTTTATAGTTGGCTGTTTAAGCTCTTATCAAGTTGAGCCAGCACGTTTTATGATTGAGATTACTGAAGCAGCTGCGGTTGCTGATTTGCAGGACACCCAGCGATTTATCAATAATATGCGCCAGCAAGGGTGCAAGATTGCGATTGATGATTTCGGTGCAGGTTACTCTTCTTTTCTTTATCTCAAACATTTAGATGTTGATGTGATAAAAATAGATGGATTGTTTATTCATGATTTAATTAATGATCGTGATAATCAAACCTTTATAAAAGCCATTGTTGATATTGCGAAAGGCTTGGGAAGAGTTACTGTGGCAGAGTTTGTTGAGGATGAAGAAAGCTTGAACCTCTTGCAGAGTCTTGGGGTCGATATGGTGCAAGGCTTTTATCTGCAGCAACCTAAAGATCGAATTGTAATGTAACTTCCTATCGGCGTTCAAAGGTAGTGGTTTTTAATATCTAATCGAAAAGCCGTGAAACCAATCTTGCAGGTTTCACGGCATGCGGAAGTTTAAACTAGATTAATCAGTTGAACCACGATTTCTACCCACAGGGCACTCGGTAGCACAAGCTCTTGATGCACCTAGCAAATTCAAAAATATGCAGATCACCAATAAGGTGACCATGCAATTCTTAAATTCACTATGCACTTCAATATCTCGCCTCAAGCGCCTACTGTTGGTGCACTAAACATTCGCGCCAACTGATTATTCTAGGTTTAACTGTTCCTAATCTTTAGACTCTGAAGAAATTTTATGAATGCTTAAGTCAGCACCATTATATTCTTCTTCTTGGGTAAGCCGGATTCCCACCAGCAATTTGATGATGCCATAAATCAGAAAACCCGCCCCGGTCGCAACAGCAACGCCCATTAAAGTGCCGACTAGTTGTGACATTATAGTCACTCCGCCTATCCCACCTAATGCCTGGCTACCAAAAATCCCAGCAGCGATACCACCCCAAACACCGCATAAACCGTGTAGCGGCCAAACGCCGAGAACATCATCAATTTTCCATTTATTTTGCGCTAAGGTAAATGTCCAAACAAATAATGCACCCGCGATCAAGCCAGTAAGCAATGCGCCCATGGGATGCATAATATCAGAGCCGGCACAAATCGCGACTAAGCCTGCTAGTGGCCCGTTGTGAACAAACCCGGGATCATTCTTACCGACAACCATTGCCGCGAGTATGCCGCCGGCCATAGCCATTAATGAGTTTAGTGCAACCAGACCGCTAACGGCGTCAACCGCTTGTGCCGACATCACGTTAAAGCCAAACCAGCCTACTGTCAGAATCCAGGCGCCCAGTGCAAGAAAGGGAATGCTCGATGGTGGGTGGGTGGAGAGAGTACCGTTTTTGTCATATCTACCGTGCCGCGCACCGAGCAACAGGACTGCAGCGAGGGCGATCCAACCACCCATGGCGTGTACCACGATTGATCCGGCGAAATCATGGAAAGGCGCGCCAAAGGTTTTTTCAATCCAGTCTTGCACACCAAAGTTGCCATTCCATACGATGCCTTCAAAAAATGGATAAGCCAATGCAACCAGGAGAAAAGTAGCTAATAGCTGCGGATAAAATCTTGCGCGTTCGGCTATGCCGCCAGAAACGATTGCAGGAATAGCCGCCGCAAAGGTCATCAGAAAGAAAAACTTAACGAGTTCATAGCCATTTTTTTCCGCCAGGGTTTCCGCGCTGCTGTAAAAATCAATACCGTAGGCAATACCATAGCCGATAAAAAAATAGGCCACTGTTGAGACGGCGAAATCACAAATAATTTTAACCAGAGCGTTAACTTGATTTTTCTTGCGTACCGTGCCCACTTCGAGGAACGCAAAACCTGCATGCATGGCAAGCACCATGATAGCGCCCATTAAAATAAATAAAACGTCATTACCGCTATAACTTGTTTCCATAGTGATCCTTTAATTCAGGGTTGAAAGATTTTATAAAGTTAATGCTCGAGGTGTCTAAAATTCTTATCACCGGTGCGCTAAGCGACTAAGATGTATTATTGCCATGTTCGCCACCCCAAAAAGCCGATATGCCCGCAATACCCTGCGCCCCGTGAATTATGGCCGATGACATGTCATTTTTTCCTAAGCCGCCCAAGGCGTATACCGGCAGTTTGCTGGATAAACATAATGCCTGGAAATTTTTCCAGCCTAAGATATTCACATCAGGATGCGAAAACGTGGATTTAACGCAAGATACAACAATAAACTTTGCGCCGATGTTGACCGCATGTTCGATTTCAGCGGCATTGTGGCAGGAGGCACTCACGTCCAAGTCTGTGAATGCGGTTTTCGTATTCATCAAAGCCCGGCTATTCAAATGCAGGTGCTGCAATTTTAAACGCAGGGCAGTTTGCTGATCGCCATTAACAAACAAGGTGGCATGGTGGCGTTCAGTGATGGGCAAAACCTGCTGGTAAACTGTTGCCAAATCATCAATCGGTAAATTTTTCGCGCGTAATTGAATGAGTTTGATATTGTTTTGCAGCGCAAGCTCTAATTGTTTGAGGAATTGATCGAGCTTTGCCAGACTAGGTTCAGGTGTAATCATATAATGCTTGGGCAAATTCACAGCATGAATAATGGGCAAATTGGCGGCGGGGAAGTTATATAATGCTAATTCGTTTTTCCCAACCCAGCGAATCTCTTGCTGTTCTTTACCGTGTGCTTCGCCGTTAAATTCTGAAATACGATACACATCCAGTAGCACATTTTTATCTGGGTAGTTATAGGGTATTTTAATGAGAGGCTGGCTTTCGGTAACGTTGATGCCCAGCTCTTCCTGAATTTCTCGTTTGAGTGCTTGAATAACATTTTCACCTGGTTCTACTTTGCCACCAGGAAATTCCCATAGGCCGCCCAGGTGGACATGCGCAGGACGTTTAGCAATTAATATTTGCTGGTTTTTTTCAATCACAGCTATCGCTACATGCGCTACATGCGCAACAGCCATCGTCTTTCGTTCAGTCACGTTTTTTGGGTTGCGCTTTTTCGGTTGTGTCTTGTGACTTAAAACTACTGATAATCATAACGACGGCACCGACGCAAATTGCCGAGTCAGCAATATTGAATGCGGGCCAGTGCGCAGTACCGTAATATACATCGATAAAGTCCACTACATAACCGAATCTGACGCGGTCAATCAAATTGCCGACGGCACCGCCTAAAATAAGCGCTAGAGATAATGCGGTAAACTTTTCTTCTGGCTTCAATCGCTTT
>CALZHW010000068.1:0-11620 GCA_945787125.1 uncultured Ectothiorhodospiraceae bacterium | reverse complement strand
GCCATATCACCAGAATGATACTGACGACACTGGCAATTATGGTAAAAAACCAACGCTGCCAACCACCCGCATCACTTAAAAAACTAAACGCCGCGCCTTCATTATGCATCAACGTCATATTGAGCATGGGGAACACTGGCACGGGCTGGAACATTGTCAATTGTGCTGTTGCCAATCCTTTCGTCAACTGATCAAGTATTAATATGATGAGAGAAAGCCATAACCATTTAAGCATTTGTTACGATCCTATTTATTTGTTACTACTCGTTTCGGAGTTCATAGTCAAGCCGATAGCAGTGGCAGTGTCTTAACGAGAGTGTTGGCGGCATGGATGCCGCCGCCAAGCCTACATGGATGTATTCACGGCGACTCTCGCTAAGACATTGCCACTGCTGGCGGCGGAAGTCGCCACCTTTACGGTCATTGAGCTTTAAAACTTTGTGTTAAGTAAATTTCCGTAACTCACCGTCGCCGTCAATATTATCAATGCAACGGTTGCAAAGCTCCGGGTGCTGTGTATTTTGTCCAACTTCTACGCAGTGATGCCAGCAACGCACACACTTAGGTTTTGTCGAGGGCGATACTTCAATCCAAAGTTCATCGCCGGTCGTCAATGTGACATGTGTACTGTTTGCTGATTTACTGGTGTCTGCTAACACTTCAGCACCTGAGGTAATTAAAACAAAACGTAGCTCATTCGCCAATTGATTCAGTTGGCTTTTGATTTCACTGCCGCAATATAAATTAACTTCAGCGTCTAACGAAGAACCGATGCTACCAGCAACACGCAGTTGCTCCAGTTCTTTACTGACGGCATTGCGGACTTCAATGATTTGTTTCCAGAAGTCCATATTGAATGTTGCATCTTTTTTTACTGTCGGTAGCACATACCAGTTTTCATAAAAAATACACTCACTGCGATCCCCAGGAATGTGTTGCCAGATTTCATCAGCGGTGAAGCTTAATATCGGCGACAACCAGCGCGTAAAAGCTTCTACTATATGGTGCATCGCGGTTTGGGTTGAGCGATGCGGGATGCTGCCGGGTTTAGCGGTGTACTGACGATCTTTGATGATGTCCAGGTAAAAGCTGCCCATATCCACTGTGCAAAAATTATGAATCTTTTGATAAATATTGTGAAATTCATAATTATTGTAGGCTTGAACAATTTCTTCCTGCAATTGGCTAGTGCGTTCAATCGCCCAATTATCCAATGCCAATAATTGCGAGGTTTCCAAGGTGTCCGTTGCCGGATTAAAGCCGTTTAAATTGGATAGCAGAAAACGTGCGGTATTGCGAATGCGGCGGTAGGCATCAGCGGTGCGTTTCATGATTTCAGTCGAATAGGTCATTTCACTGCGATAATCAGTCGATGCGATCCAAAGGCGTAAGATATCCGCCCCCAGAGATTTGGTGACTTGATCGGGTTCGATACCGTTGCCGCTCGACTTGGACATCTTGTGGCCTTTGTCGTCCACGGTGAAGCCGTGTGTCAGCACTTGGCGGTAAGGCTGGGTATTATTCATCGCGATGGATGTTAACAAAGAGGATTGAAACCAACCACGATGTTGGTCAGAACCTTCGAGATAAAGATCTGCCGGAAAGCTCAAATCTTCACGTGCAGTGAGCACGCAAAAATGGCTAACGCCGGAATCAAACCAAACGTCGAGCGTATCGGTGACTTTGTCGTAGTGTGCCGCGTCTTCACCGAGAAATTCTTCCGTGCTTAAATCAAACCAGGCGTCAATGCCACTTTGTTCTATACGCTGCGCAACCTGTTCCATCAGCTCTGCAGTGCGTGGATGCAGTGCTTGTGTTTCTTTGTGAATAAATAACGTGATTGGAACACCCCAGGTACGTTGCCGAGAGATGCACCAGTCAGGTCGGTTCTCGACCATGCCTTCAATGCGCGCTTTTCCCCAATCAGGAATCCACTCAACTTCTTGAATGGCCTTATTTGCTATGGCGCGCAAATGATTTTGTTTCATACTGATAAACCACTGCGGTGTGGCGCGAAAAATTATCGGTGTTTTGTGACGCCAGCAATGCGGATAGCTATGGTTAAGTGCAACACTGTGAACTAAAGCGCCATTGCTGCGAAGTACTTCAAGCACATGATCATTGGCTTTGAAAACATGTTCGCCAGCAAATAGCTCGGTATTCGGTAAAAACTTGCCATCTGGCCCGACTGGATTTTCTACCGGTAATTGATAACGTGAGCCGACCACGTAATCATCCTGACCATGTGCCGGTGCAGTGTGAACCGCGCCCGTGCCTGCCTCAGTAGTAACGTGATCACCGAGTATAATCGGGACTTCTTTCGCATAAAACGGGTGTTTTAATTTGAGACCTTCTAAAGTGGCGCCTTTTGCGTAGGCGATAATTTTATGTTCGTTAAATTCCCAACGATCCATAACTTCTTTTAATAAAGCTTCCGCGATCAGCAAACGTTCAGTGCCTTTCGCGCCGTCGCATTCAACGATCACATATTCTAACTCGGGGTTTAAAGCCACGGCTTCGTTCGCGGGCAGCGTCCACGGGGTGGTGGTCCAAATGACAACCGACAATGGCCCTTGGCCTTTGTTTTCCACATGATGACAACGTGACATCAAGGCTTCGTCATCCAACACTTCAAAGCGCACATCAATTGCCGGTGAGCGTTTGTCTTCGTATTCCACTTCGGCTTCCGCTAAGGCTGATCCGCAATCCACACACCAGTGAACCGGCTTGGAGCCTTTGTGGATATGACCGTTTTCAACAATCTTGCTCAGACCGCGGACGATGTTTGCTTCATATTGATAATTCATTGTCAGGTAAGGGTTTTGCCAATCGCCCAAGATACCCAGCCGAATAAAACCATTACGTTGTCGATCAACTTGTTTGGCGGCATATTCGCGGCAGGCTTTACGAAACGATTTAGCGTCGATCTTAACCCCGGCCTTGCCTTTCTTTTTTTCTACCTGAAGCTCAATCGGCAGGCCATGACAATCCCAGCCCGGCACGAAGGGCGCATCAAAACCACTCATGGATTTTGATTTAATTATAATGTCTTTCAGAATTTTATTAACCGCATGACCGAGATGAATGTCACCATTAGCATAAGGTGGGCCGTCGTGCAGAATGAATTGCTCACGACCTTTGACCAACTCGCGTTGTTTTTTATAAACCTCAAGTTTGTCCCAGCGTTTTAACATTTCCGGTTCGCGGTTGGCGAGATTGGCCTTCATTGAAAAACCGGTTTTTGGCAGGTTTAAGGTGTCTTTGTAAGATTTGTTATCCGTCATTTATATTTTACTTTGATAAGATTAATTGTGCTGTTTCACTGTCTTTTTGAATTTGTATTTGCAGTGCGTCCAGGCCGTCAAATTTTTGTTCCGACCGTATGAATTCGATTAATTGGATTCGAAGCTTTTTGCGATAGATGTCTCGCTCAAAGTTAAATATATGAACCTCAAGCAAGTATTTGCCGCCAGCGATAGTAGGGCGCAGGCCAATATTAGCAACGCCGGTGTATTCTTGATCCAAGCCTGATATTCTAACCGCATAAACCCCGTTTGGGGGAGCAATTTGTTGTTTCAGGCCAATGTTTGCGGTCGGAAAGCCAATTGTGCGGCCACGTTTATCGCCATGTTGCACGACACCCGTAATATAGTAGGGATGGCCCAGCAGTTTTTCTGCCAGTATGAGTTTAGCTAGGCTAAGTGCTTCGCGGATTCTTGTGCTGCTGACTCGTTCATCATCGAGTGTGTGGGTGGGGGTGTTTTCCACCTCAAAACCATGCCGCCGCCCCGCGCGGATCAAACGCTCAAAATCACCCTCCCGACCTTTGCCGAAACGAAAATCATCACCGATTACAATGTATTTGCAGCCGAGTCCGTTGACTAAAACCTGGTCGATAAACGTATTGGCTGAAAGATCAGCAAATTGCTGATTGAATCGAACAACAACCAGTCGATCCACCCCGTAGTGTGCCAATAATTCAAGCTTTTCCCGGAAAGGCGTCAGTCGGGTGCCATCATGAGCGCGGGAGAAAAATTCTTCAGGGTGCGGCTCAAACGTCATGACGGTGCACGGCAGCTGATGACTCTCGGCTTTTCTTTTTAGCTGTTGGATTATTGCCTGATGGCCACGATGAACGCCATCGAAATTGCCAATGGTAATAACACTGCCGAAATGAGAGTCTTTGATGTTAGGTAGTCCGCGAACGACTTCCATTGATGTCTATAGGCCTTTGGGGTTTATGAGTGCGCAAGTTACTAAATTCACTGGCTAGTGTCTAGCCCGCATTTCTCAACGGTTTCATGCGCCCATCTGGTAAAGAGATTTCAGCTTAAAACCCGTCGCCAGCAAACTCAGTAAGTAAACCCCGAAGCCGAGTAAAATCGCCAGGCCTAACTCTAAGACTCGCTGCCATGGATTCATCGTAATCCAGTCCGGAATTGATGGGCTAAGGGTGTTGATCGCCAGTGCCATCAAACCGCAAGCCAGTATGACTTGAATAGCGAGCTTGCCCCAGCCTGCCAGGGGTTGATAATGACCCTGTTTGCGCAGTGCGCGAAAAAGCAGCCAGACATTAATATAGGCGGAAGTCGCTGTCGCCAGCGCTAGACCGGTGTGGGCACCATCGAAATCGGTCATCACCAGTGGCACCACAAACAAGACATTCAATACCATATTGGCAAGCATGGCGATAATACCGATTTTCACCGGTGTTTTAGTGTCCTGTCGGGCATAAAATCCCGGCGCGAGCACCTTGACGAAGATGAAGCCCATTAAACCTAGGGAATAAGCGGTGAGACTGAGCGTCGCCATGGAAACATCTCTCTCAGTAAATTGGCCACCAAAAAACAAGGTGATCAACATCGGGCCGGCAAGGCAGATTAGACCAATTGCCGCGGGCAGACCCATAACCAGCGCACTGCGCAGGGCCCAATCCATCGTTTGGGAAAACTGCGTAACAGAGGCCTGGGTGTGATCTTTAGATAGCTTTGGCAGAATAACCGTCGCCAATGCAATGCCCAGCAGTCCCAAGGGAAACTCCACCAAGCGATCGGAATAATATAGCCAGCTAATACTGCCAGTGATGAGAAATGAGGCGATTAATGTATCGAATAACAAGTTGATCTGCACTACGGAAGAACCAAATATCGCGGGTAACATTAAATCTTTGATTTTTTGCACGCCAGGATGCTTCCAACCCCAGCGCGGCCTGGGCATCATTTTCAGCCGCATTAAAAAAGGAATTTGAAAAAGTAACTGTACGAAGCCTGCTAAAAATACCGCCCAGGCCAGCGCCATTATTGGCCGCTCAAGGCCGGGGGAAACCCATACCGCCATCCCGATAAAGACCAGGTTGAGAAAAATCGGGGTAAACGCCGGCACCGCAAATTGATTGAAACTATTAAAAATGCCGCCAGCAAACGCTACCAGTGCAATAAAAAATAAATAAGGGAAGGTAATGCGCAGCATCTCAACCGCCAGCTCGTATTTGCCTGGTTCGTCCATAAAGCCAGGGCCAAAGAGCATAATTAATAGCGGTGCGGCAATTACCCCGCTAATACTCACTCCGAGCAAAACAGTACCAAAGGTACCGGCAACGTTATCCACCAAGTGTTTTAATTCACTTTCACCCTTGGTTTCCTTGTATTCCGTAAATACCGGAACAAAAGATTGAGAAAACGCCCCTTCAGCAAACAAACGACGTAAAAAGTTAGGAATTTTGAACGCCAGAAAAAATGCATCGGTTGTCGCGTCAGCGCCAAACAATCGAGCAAAAACCATATCTCTGGCAAAGCCCAAAATGCGCGAAAGCATCGTCATGGCACTAACCAATGCAGCGGATTTAAGTAATTTTTTACTCAGCGTATTTCCTTTGAATTAAGCGGGTGGCGAGGTGTGCTTCGAGTGGCGCTAATAGTACTTGATTTATAGTGGCGTCAACAAGTTGTAAAAGTGCCACCTTCTAGCGCCTGTAGCGGCAAAGACCTTACTGAGAGCCGCCGTGAATACGTCCCTGTAAGCTTGACGGCGGCATGGATGCGGCCCCAAGCATACAGGGACGTATTCACAGTGTCTCTCGATAATATTCTGCCATTGCGGGCGGTGGAAGGTGGCGCTATCTATAGCTATAGCTGAAGTGATTCATGATCACTTAGCAATCAATGGCTCTAACTCCTATTGATTTAGTCGGTAACTTTAACTTGACTTTAATAGGTCAGAAAGGGATAATTTCGCGTTCATTTTTGAAGACAGCTTTTTAAGGAGCAGTATTTTGGCAAATTCGGCACAAGCAAAAAAACGCGCCAGACAAAACGATGTGCGCCGTCAGCATAATGCTGCATTACGCTCAAAAATGCGTACGCATATCAAACACGTAAGAAGCGCGATCAGTGCTGGTGAAAAAGAACAAGCGCAAGAAGCATTTAAAGTCGCTGTTCCTATTTTAGACAAAATGGCGGGTAAAGGCATTTTGCACAAGAATTCTGCATCACGTTGCAAGTCACGTTTGAGTGCTGGCATTAAAACAATGTAATGTTGCGATCAAATATTAAAAAAAGCCGGCTTTTAGTTAGTCGGTTTTTTTTGGTCTATCGGTTTTTCAGCTAATCAGCTATCAGGTTGTGTGGGGATTATGAGAAGATCACCAGGTTATCTCGATGGATAAGCTCTGGTTCATCGATATAGCCCAGGATTTTGGCGATTTCGGTAGTGGGTTTACCGATAATTTGTCGAGTTTCATCGCTGCTATAATTCACCAGGCCAACGGCTACCTTTTGTCCTGACTCCGTTGTGCAAATAACCGCTTCGCCGCGCTTGAAATCCCCTTCACACTGGCGCACGCCAATGGCTAACAAGCTTTTTCCCTGATGAGTAAGTACTTTCTCCGCGCCACTATCAATCACTAGCTTGCCCTTGGCCTGCAAGTGTCCGGCGAGCCACTGTTTACGGGCAGTAATTGGCGATTTATCAGTCGTTAGCCAGGTGCCGGTATTTTTCTCATTGTTAGCGATACGCAATAAAATGTCGGGCTCTTTGCCAGCGGCGATGATGGTGGCCGTGCCCGAAAGAACGGCACGTTCAGCAGCTTTGATTTTGGTGTACATGCCGCCGCGGCCAAATTTGCCAGGTGCGCCTTTGCCAGCCATCTCAAGCAGTGAGGTATCACCGGCTTTGCCTGACTCGATCAGTTTAGCGTCCGGAGATTTTGTCGGGTCAGACGTATAAAGCCCATTTTGATCGGTGAGCAAAATCAGTCGATTCGCATCCATTAGATTGGCTACCAGCGCGGCCAGAGTATCGTTATCACCAAAACGTATTTCATCGATGGCAATAGTGTCATTTTCATTGACGATCGGCACGACATTTTGGGCGAGCAGAGTTTTTAGGGTGCTACGTGCATTAAGATAACGTTGTCTGTTGGCTAAGTCATCGTGTGTCAGTAATATTTGTGCGGTATGTAAGCCGTGTTGTTGGAATTGGTTTTCATAACGCTGAATTAAGCCCATTTGTCCCACCGCGGCGGCGGCTTGCAGTTCATGCAGGGCGGTAGGTCGGGTTTCTATGCCGAGCCGAACCAGGCCTTCAGCCACCGCGCCCGATGAAACCAGGATGCATTGGATGCCACGCTGCTTAAGTATAACCACTTGCTCAACCCAGCGGGCAATGAAGTCTAAATCGAGGCCTTTGCCGTGGTTGGTGATTAATGAGCTACCGGCTTTAATGATCCAGGTTTCTAACGAAGAGGTCTTTCCGTTAAGCATCGTTTTCCTGGGTTTGATTCTCCGCACTCTCAGCGTTCTCAGCCGATTCTTCCAAATATCGCATAATGTGCTGGCACAATGCTTTCGTGCCCTCAGCGGCTATAGCGGATATTTTAAAACAAGGTCCCTGCCAATTTAAGTCTTGAATGATTTTTTGGCAAGTTTCATCGCGTTCATCTTCAGGCAGTAAGTCGATTTTATTCAGCACTAACCAGCGCGGCTGTGCGGCGAGTTTCTCGCTGTATTTTGCGAGTTCGGCTTCTATTTTGCGCACCGTTTCAGCTGGATTGACTTCATCCGGCGGTGCCACATCGACAATATGCAGCAGCAGGCCGGTGCGGGATAGATGTTTTAAGAACTGGATTCCGAGTCCTGCGCCTTCTGCAGCCCCTTCGATGAGGCCCGGAATATCAGCAATCACAAAGCTCTGATTCACATCGATCCGCACCACGCCAAGGTTTGGGTAGAGCGTCGTAAATGGGTAGTCAGCGACTTTTGGTTTAGCCGCGGATACTGAACGGATGAAGGTCGATTTGCCCGCATTTGGCATGCCCAATAAGCCTACATCTGCCAGAACTTGTAATTCCAGTTTTAGCTCTCTCAGTTCGCCGGGTGTGCCAGGTGAGGATTCGCGCGGGGCGCGATTGACCGAGCTTTTAAAGCGTGTATTGCCGAGTCCGTGAAAGCCGCCTTGAGCGACTTTGATAGATTGCCCCGCTTTTTTTAAGTCGCCCATGAGTTCATGTGTTTCGGCATCAAAGGTGATCGTGCCTACGGGCACTTTGATATAAATATCTTCACCTTTTCTACCTGTGCAATTTTTGCTCATGCCTTGCTGGCCGTTAATGGCTTTAAAGCGGCTTTCAAAACGAAAGTCCGCTAAGGTGTTCAGGTCGTTATCGGCAATTAAATAAACACTGCCGCCATCGCCGCCGTCACCGCCGTCGGGGCCGCCGCGGGGAATATATTTTTCGCGCCGAAAGCTAACGCAGCCATTGCCGCCTTTGCCTGCTTCCACCCGAATTGTTGCTTCATCTACGAATTTCATTTTTTTCTGCCACAAACACAAAAACCCCTAAGCAGGGGCTTTTGCGAAATATAAAGCGAAATTACCGTTTAACTGGCAATAATGCTTATGAATTTTCTATTTTTAGCGCCTTTGACTTCAAAGAGGACCGTGCCGTTTGCGGTTGCAAACAATGTATCATCTTTACCTCTACCGACGTTTGTTCCGGCGTGAAAACTTGTGCCGCGCTGGCGAACTAATATGTTGCCGGCCAATACTGCTTGACCACCAAAACGCTTGACACCTAAGCGTTTGGATACGGAATCACGACCGTTACGGGTACTACCACCTGCTTTCTTATGTGCCATCTTACTGCCTCTTTATTTTAACCTAGATAAATCAGTTGGATCACGATTTGTCTAAGTTTAACCCGCTGAAATGCTTGTAATTTTTAACTCAGTATAGGCCTGGCGATGACCCATTTGCTTACGATGATGCTTTCTGCGTCTAAATTTAACTATGTTTACTTTGTCGCCACGACCATGGCTTTCGATGGTCGCTGAAACTACACCATTTTCAATAAAAGGTGTGCCGATTTTAACATCGCTTCCACTGCCAGCCAATAAAACTTCATCAAGCTCGATAGCAGCACCTTGATCGGCATCCAGCTTTTCTACTTTAATTGTTTGGCCTTCTGTTACCCGGTACTGTTTGCCACCGGTTTTGATTACCGCATACATGTTCATTATCTCCGTTATGACATCAGGTCAAGGAAAGGGGCGCGATTGTACTATCGACCAAGGGATGTTGTCAAACCGCATAATTTTCTCTCTTATTTTGACTGTACCACTTATTTATATATAATCAGGACAAACTAACAAGCGATAATAAGCAAATGCAACTAGATTCATTAAACCCACGAGACTCGGCAAACTTCCAGGCAGACTTCAGGCTAGGAGGTACGTCAATGTCTATTGATGAAGTCTATCAACTCGCAGAAGCCGATAAGCTTTCAGTCGATAATGTTATTAGGCATCGTTTGCATTCCGATGTCGTGCTTATCAATCAATTGAGCCACTACATTATTAATAGTGGGGGAAAGCGATTGCGGCCGGTCATCTTGTTGCTGTCCGCCAGGGCATTTAATTACCAAGGTTATCATCATATTCCCCTGGCAGCAGTAGTGGAGTTTATCCATACGGCGACGTTGTTGCATGATGATGTCGTTGATGCATCGGATATGCGCCGTGGGCGTGAAACGGCCAACGCCATCTGGGGTAATGAAGCCAGTGTGCTGGTGGGTGACTTTTTATATAGCCGCGCTTTTCAAATGATGGTGGAAGTCGGTAGCATGCCAGTGATGGAAGTCTTGGCCAGCGCCACCAATGTTATCGCCGAAGGTGAGGTTATGCAGTTAATGAATTGCCATGAGCCCAACACGACCGAAGAAAATTATTTAGAAGTCATTCGTTATAAAACAGCCAAACTGTTTGAAGCATCGGCCAAACTTGGCGCAATTCTCAGTGGCCGCTCAGAAGAAGAAATTGACGCAATGGCGCGTTATGGCATGCACCTGGGCACCGCATTTCAATTGGTGGACGATATTCTGGATTACACCGAATCCAGCGAGCAAATTGGTAAAAACATCGGGGATGATTTGGCTGAAGGCAAACCAACCTTACCCTTGATTCATGCCATGCGCAGTGGCAACAGTAAGCAAGTGAAAATTGTTCGCGAAGCGATAGAGCAAGGTGGTCGAGAGAATATTGCTGAAGTCATCGAAGCTGTCGTGCAAACAGGTGCAATCGATTACACGGCCGCTGCTGCAGAAAAGGAAGCGGAAAAAGCCATTTCATTTTTAGAATTGGTGCCAGACTCAAAGTACAAACAAGCGCTCATAACGTTAGCGGAATTCTCAGTAAACCGAAATCACTAAAATTTTGGTTTATCGTGTAACCTAGATCCTGCAAGTACGATCCCTTGTAGGATCTAGGTGTAAATTTGACAGAATACTTTTTATTGGCTATTTGATCTCGCTGGCACCAATTGGCAAACTTCAACGACATTTAAAAAGCGCGGCTATTAACTCACAATCGGCGTTCAAAGTTGCACCGGTAGCGGCAAAATCTAACCGAGAGACGCTGTGAATACGTCCCTGTAGGCATGATGACAGAATCCATGCTGCCAAACTCTCGATAAGGCCTTGCCGCTACGAGGAGCGCTGATTATGGGAAATAGTTTGAACTCCGATTGTGAGTGTTCACTCTAGAGTCGCGTTTTTTTATATCACTCCATGTAGGTTTAACCTACGGAAAATAAGTAATAAGCAGTTTTTGACTGATGAAATTATGTCAGCTCAATCCTTAGCATTAAAGATTTTTTTAGGAAACACTCATGGGCATTGTTCGACTCATTACAATTGCGGTGCTGATTTGGCTCGCGTGGGCGCTTTATCGGCGTTTTATTCATTATAAAAACTCAGCCATTTCGGCAAGTCGTGAAAAACAAAAAAAGCCCGTAATAAAAGCTGTCAAACGTTGTGCGGTCTGCGGTATTCATATACCAGAAAATGAAGCGATTAAAAAACAAGATCATTATTTTTGCTGCGAACAGCATAGCAATCAAGACAGCGTTTAATTTAATCTAACTACACTTTTAATCTAACTACACTAAGGATAGACGTGGTCAAATATTCGGATCGGGCGGCAGCAGCAGTGTCAGAAAGTGATGCGGTTCGTTCGCAGCGTGTTATATGGCAAACGTTGTGGTGGTTAAGCGGTTATCGTATTGTATTAGCGTTTATTTTTTTATTTACGCCTTTGATCTTTATCAGCAGAACCGGCCTGGGCAGTGA
>CALZHW010000067.1 GCA_945787125.1 uncultured Ectothiorhodospiraceae bacterium | reverse complement strand
TGGGCGTTGTTGACGTGCGCGAGACTTGAATCACTTCTATCGTATTATCCGCACAAGGTTGCATTAAACTTTGTAGCTGTGATCGATCTGCACTTAATAACCAATCTTGCATAGTCGATGGGGATAAGATCACAGGCATACGATCATGAACTTCTCGCATGCGCTGATTCGCTGCGGTGGTGAGCAGGCAGCATTGTAAGTTGCCTTGATTTGAGATTTGGTAAATCCCGGCCAGAGCTAACGCTGACTGATCAGCGCCCCGAATATAGTAGGGTATTTTTTGTTTGTCTTTGCGTTTCCATTCGTAAAAACCATTAATGGGTATAATCACCCGTTGACTTTTTATCAGATTTTTAAACGACGGTTTTTCCCATACGCTTTCAACGCGCGCATTGATTAACGGCCGAGAAAACTTTCCTGGTTCTGCCCAGTTAGGCAGAATTCCCCATGTCATAAAATCCCCGACGAATTCGTGTTCTTGCTGGAAAGCACTGAACAGTTGCGCACCGGGTGCAATATTATAATGTGCTTCAAATTTTTCCGGATACATTTCCGTATACTTTTCTCGATACAAAGGAATGCCAAGAAAATCTAACAGCGCTTGCACGCCTGGATGATCGCTAACGTTAATGCGGCCGCACATAGTTTTGTCACTCCAGAAGATTCGATGGATAAGGATTTTTATTCATTTTACCAGAGGGATAATACATCGTATAGTAAGTAGAGCGCACGACAACTGGCGTCAATTGATGTAATAGTTGATGCATATTATGACTAAATGAGGTGCTACTATGCGCACGACCCTTAATATTGATGATCAATTACTGAAGGAAGCCCAGCGCATAACCGGCATGACGGAGCAAGACGCTTTGGTGCGGGAGGGGCTTCGTGCCTTGATCGAGCGCGAGAGTGCCCGCCGCCTCGCACGACTTGGGGCTACCGAACCGCAACTGGAGCCTGTGCCCCGTCGACATCCTGACCGACAATAGGGGAACCTGCCGCAGGTTACAGTTGCGAGACAAGCGTCTGTGAGCGGTGTCGGAGCAGCTAAGTTTGCAGTTTGCTGAGTGAACAATCATATCCGAGATAAAATACTGCTCGAATATACGGGTCAAGCTTTCGCCTACAATGGTAGTATTCCCGTTTCTCAGGTATAATTAGCCCCCTTTTTTTTGAGCTGTCGGTCTGCCAGTCAGCTTTTATCAGTCAGTTGTACAGTCTAGTTGTGGAGAGTGTTGAATGTTTTCAAAAAACATGAATATTGCGGATTTTGACCCGGAATTGTGGCAAGCAATCAAAGGTGAAGAAAAACGCCAGGAAGAGCATATTGAGTTAATTGCGTCAGAAAATTACGCCAGCCCACGCGTGATGGAAGCGCAAGGCAGTGTGTTGACTAATAAATATGCTGAAGGCTATCCGCACAAACGTTATTACGGTGGATGTGAATTTGTTGATATCGCTGAAGAATTAGCCATAAATCGGGTGAAGCAATTATTCGGTGCGGACTACGCCAATGTGCAGCCGCATTCCGGCTCACAAGCCAATGCCGCGGTATACCTTGCCTTGTTGCAAGCCGGCGATACTATATTAGGCATGAGTCTGGCGCACGGTGGACATTTAACCCATGGCGCCAAAGTGAATTTTTCGGGCAAGTTGTTCAATGCTGTTCAATATGGTTTGAATACTGACACCGGTAAAATTGACTACCAAGAAGTAGAAAATTTAGCCGTTGAGCATAAACCTAAAATGATAGTCGCGGGTTTTAGTGCCTACTCACAGTTAATTGATTGGCAGCGCTTTCGTGATATAGCCGACAAGGTTGGTGCTTATTTGTTTGTTGATATGGCGCATGTGGCGGGTTTGGTTGCTACAGGTGAATACCCTAATCCGGTGCAAATCGCTGACATTACCACCAGTACTACCCACAAAACATTGCGTGGTCCGCGCGGCGGAATCATTCTCGCCAAATCAAATCCGGAAATTGAGAAAAAACTGAATTCAATGGTGTTTCCTGGTACGCAAGGTGGCCCGCTAATGCATGTCATTGCCGCTAAAGCAGTGGCTTTTAAAGAAGCCCTTGAACCTGAATTTAAAACGTATCAGGCTCAGGTGGTTAAAAATGCCCGCGCAATGGCTGCCACACTGGAGCAGAGAGGCTACCAGATGGTCTCCGGCGGTACAGATAATCATCTGATTCTCATCGATTTAAGAGATAAAGGCTTGACCGGCAAAGTGGCGGAAGCCGCGTTGCAAAGCGCAAATATCACGACTAACAAAAATGCCGTGCCGAATGATCCACAATCACCGTTTGTCACCAGCGGCATTCGTATTGGTACACCTGCAGTTACCACGCGCGGTTTTAAAGAAACCGAAGTGAAACAAATCGCTAACTGGATTTGCGATATTCTGGATGATCCCGATAACGTAGAAAAAATTGCGGCTATCAAACAGGACATTGGCGTCTTGTGTAAAAAATTCCCGGTGTATCCGAAATAAACAGGAGCTAACACCGACATGCGTTGCCCGTTTTGCAGTGCGATGGAAACCAAGGTGATTGATTCACGTTTGGCGAACGAGGGTGATATGGTGCGTCGCCGCCGAGAGTGTACAAGCTGTGGCGAGCGATTCACCACGTTTGAATCGCCTGAACTTGTTTTGCCACGGTTGGTGAAACGTGATGGCTCCCGCGTGCCTTTTGATGAAGCGAAGTTGCGCTCTGGTATGTTACGCGCGTTGGAAAAACGCCCGGTAAAAACGGAAGAAATTGAATCTGCTGTACTACGTATCAAACGTAAACTACGGGCAACCGGTGATCGCGAAGTGCCCACAGAATTGTTGGGTAATTTGGTCATGAATGAATTGCGCGACCTGGATGATGTCGCCTATGTGCGTTTCGCCTCGGTGTATTTAAGCTTTCAGGACGTGCAAGCATTTAAAGAAGAAATCGATCGGTTGGAAAAACTGCCATCGGCTGAAGAAAAAAGTCAGCAGATTCCATTGTTGCCAGAAACTGACGACAAGTAATTCTGACTCCTTATGTATACTAACGCCGATTACCGTTACATGGCCAGCGCAATTCAACTGGCCAAACGACCTGTACAAAGCCCGCACCCCAATCCCCGGGTGGGTTGTGTCATAGTCAAAGATGATCGTGTGCTGGGGCAAGGTTTTCATGCGAAAGCAGGCGAAGCGCATGCCGAGATTATGGCAATGCGTGGTGCCGGTGGGCAGATTGAAGGGGCAACGGTTTATGTGACACTGGAGCCCTGTGCTCACACGGGTAAAACAGGACCTTGTGCACATACTTTACGCGCTGCTAAGGTAAAAAAAGTCATCGTCGCAATGCAGGATCCTAACTTTAAAGTTTCGGGTAAAGGCTTGCAAATTTTACGACAAGCGGGTATTGAATGTTTGTCAGGTCTGTTGGACATGCAAGCTCGCGAGTTGAATCCAGGTTTTATCAAACGCATGCAAACCGGTTTGCCTTGGGTGCGCAGTAAAATTGCCATGAGTATAGATGGCCGTACCGCCTTAGCCAATGGGGCAAGCCAATGGATTACCGGTTCTGCAGCGAGAGTCGATGTGCAACAATGGCGTGCGAAAGCGGATGTCATCTTGACGGGTAGCGGCACAGTCTTAAAAGACAACCCGCAATTGACGCTGCGTGATATTGCTTGCGACAGCATACGCCAGCCCTTGCGAGTTATTGTCGATAGCCAATTGCGTATTCCAGTGACTGCTAATATTTTTCAGGCACCGGGAAAAGTAATGTTAGCCAATGTCATTAGTGATGAGTCGCGGGATTACAATAACAATACTCAATTATGTCGCTTTCCTGTGAATAGTATCGGGAATAATGCCGGTGTCGCATTACCACTATTGCTACAACAGTTGGCTCAAACAGAAATAAATGAAGTGCATGTCGAAGCGGGGCCGACACTCAACGGTTCTTTGTTAAGGGAGAGTCTGCTCGACGAAATTGTTCTCTATATGGCACCGGTTTTACTGGGCGACAAAGCGCGGCCTCTCTTTGAATTGGCGGAACTGAGTGACATGCAGGACAAATATCAGCTGGAATGCAAAGACATGAGACAAGTCGGTAAAGATATTCGCTTTGTTTACCAGAGGGTCAACTAAAATGTTTACTGGAATTATACAAGCCGTTGGATATATCAAGCAGATCGAAGCCAAAGCCAGTGATTGTCGTTTGCATATTCATACGGGTGATTTACCGATGAACAATGTGCAGCAAGGTGACAGCATTGCAGTGAATGGTGTTTGTTTGACAGCAATCAAACCCACTAGCGACGGTTTTTCTGCCGATGTTTCTGGCGAGACATTGTCAAAAACTACACTTGGCCGGCTTACTGCTCACAGCAGAGTCAATCTGGAAAAAGCCTTGACCCTGGCAACACCGTTGGGTGGGCACTTAGTTTCCGGCCATGTTGACGGGGTAGGGCATATTATTAAACGCTGGTCTGATGGCAGCTCCGAGCGATTTGACATTCAGGCACCGAAAGCATTAGCACGTTATATTGCCACCAAAGGTTCGATTTGTCTGGATGGTATTAGTCTGACCGTGAATAAAGTTATTGGTGATGTGTTTGAATTGAACATAGTGCCACATACCCTGGATGCGACGATAATAGGCAGTTATCAAACCGGTCAGGCAGTGAATCTGGAAGTGGACTTAATAGCCCGTTATCTGGAAAGACTGATGCTCGGTGATAAAGCCGCAGCGCCGCAAAGTGACGGCATTAGCCAGGCGTTTTTGCACAAGCATGGATTTAATTAGGTTGAGTAAATGATGTTTTCTCCTATTTCGGCAATTATTGAAGATATTAAGCAGGGTAAAATGGTTATCCTGGTTGATGATGAAGATCGCGAGAACGAAGGTGATCTGATTATGGCGGCACAATGGGTGCGGCCTGAAGATATTAATTTTATGGCCGCTTATGGTCGTGGCCTGGTGTGTCTGACACTCAGTCGTGAACGCTGTCAGCAATTGAAACTACCACTCATGGTATCATCGACTAATGATATGCATGGGACAAATTTCACCGTTTCCATTGAAGCCGCCGAAGGTGTTACTACCGGCATTTCTGCGGCTGATCGTGCGGTAACTGTGCGCAAGGCCGTGGAAAAAGATGCCAAACCGGAAGACTTGGTTCAACCAGGCCATATTTTTCCTATTATGGCGCAGCCTGGTGGTGTCTTAAGTCGTGCCGGACATACCGAAGCCGGTTGTGATTTGACCCGGCTTGCCGGGCTGGAGCCGGCGGCAGTGATTGTGGAGATTTTAAATCAGGATGGCAGTATGGCGCGGCGCGATGACCTCGAAATATTTGCCGAGCAGCATGGTTTGAAAATGGGCACGATTGCGGATCTAATTGAATACCGCATTCGCAATGAAAAAACCGTGGAGCGGGTTGCAGAATGTAACTTTCCCACAGAGTTTGGTGATTTCACGTTAATAAGCTATCGTGATAACCTGGAAAATATTGTGCACTTTGCGTTGCAAAAAGGCGAAGTCAGTGAGCACGAACCGAGTTTAGTTAGAGTGCATATGCGTAATACACTGAGTGATGTATTGGGTGGTGTACGCAAAGGTTTTCCGCTGCCATTGCGCAAGGCGTTAAAAGTGATTGCTGAAAATGGTTCCGGCATTGTTGTTGTATTATCTAAAGCAGAATCCGCCGATGATCTCATTAAACGCATTCGCCTTTGTCAGTTGGAAGATCAGGGTGGTCAAACGTTAGAGCGAGATTCTAATCCGAATCTGCGTACCAATCTGCGCACATATGGTGTCGGCGCACAAATTTTAGCTGACCTAGGGGTGAATGAAATGATCATCATTGGTGCGCCTAAACGTATAAACGCGCTGGCAGGTTTTGGTCTGACAGTAAAAGAATATATTTCTTTAAATAAGTAATGAGAGACACGTGAAATGAAAATTATTGAAGGTGACTTGGTCGCCAGTGGCGCAAAGTTTGGTATTGCTGTCAGCCGTTTTAACAGTTTTATTACCGACAGTTTATTGCAAGGTGCGATCGATGCCATTGTTCGTCACGGCGGTAAAAGTGATAATATCACCGTGGTAAAAGTACCCGGAGCATTTGAATTACCACTCGCAGTGCAGCGTATGGCGAAATCAAGTAACTATGATGCCATTGTCGTCTTGGGTGCAGTCATTCGTGGTGGTACACCGCATTTTGATTATGTTGCCGGCGAATGCACCAAGGGCGTTGGGCAAGTCTCATTGCAACAGGATGTTCCTATCGCGTTTGGCGTATTGACCGTAGATAGTATCGAACAAGCAATCGAAAGAGCAGGCACCAAAGCAGGCAACAAAGGCGCAGAAGCCGCTTTGTCTGCCGTAGAAATGGTTAATGTTTTAAAAAATCTATAACTATACATCACTTATCAATATGATTAAGGAACGTGCATGAAACAAATTGGACATCTGGCGCTCATATTTAGTCTGTATTGGCACGTTCTGAAATCACAAAAGTGAAGGAATAGTCGTTCTATTTCGAGCTTTTGTGATTGAATAACGTGCCAAGACGGGCTGAAGATGAGATGCAAGATGGGTAATTTATTTGATGCACGTTCCTAAGTGAGCTGTGTTCTTTAACAATTTAGCAGAACTCTCGTTGAGTCAATCGGAGTAGTAAATGAGCCAAGCAAGAAAATTGGCAAGACGCGCCTTGGTGCAAGCTTTATATCAATGGGACATCGCAAAGCAGGATATTCAAACCATCGAAAAGCAGTTTCGGGAAGAAAATACCACATCGAAAATGGATTTGCCTTACTTTACCGAATTGTTGCATGCCATACCCGCCAATACCTCAGAGCTGGATGAGCTGATTTCACCTTGTGTAAATCGCAGCATGGCCGAGATGAACCCGGTAGAGCTGGCAATTTTGCGGCTAGCGGTTTTTGAGTTAAAACATCGCCTGGATATCCCTTACCGAGTGGTAATCAATGAAGCGGTTGATTTAGCCAAAAAATACGGTGCTGATCAGGGACATAAATTTGTCAATAGTGTGCTGGATAAAATTGCCCAACAGCTGCGCCCAACCGAGGCTGTTAGTAAAAAATCTTCCTGATGTCAGAATTTGATTTAATAACAAAATATTTTAGCCAGCAGCAAGTTAAGCGAAGTGACGTATTGTTGGGAATCGGTGATGATGCAGCGCTGACTGATGTTACTCATATTCAACAACTGGCAATATCCATAGATACATTGATTGCAGGGGTGCATTTTCCTGCAGAGACTGCGGCTTATGATATTGGCTGGAAAGCTTTAGCGGTTAATCTTAGTGATATGGCGGCGATGGGCGCTGAACCATTGTGGTTTACCCTGGCGTTGACATTGCCGGAAGCGAATGAAAAATGGTTGTCGGGTTTTTCTGCGGGTTTGTTTGATTTAGCCGAACAATACAATGTAACCCTCATTGGTGGTGACACAACGAAAGGTGCCTTATCTATTACACTGCAGATTGCGGGTAAGTATTTGTCTTCACCCCACATGCAACGCGCAAATGCACAAGTGGGTGATCAAATTTATGTTAGCGGTTTGTTGGGTGATGCCGCAATGGGTTTGATGGCTTTAAATCAGCCTTTAGCGATTTCTGCGGATGAAAATCAACAGCTATTGAATAAACTAAATCGCCCACAGCCACGGGTTAATGAAGCCCTGATCCTGTGTCCGTTGATCAATGCAGCGATCGATATTTCCGATGGACTGTATGCTGATTTGTCACACATATTATCTGCGAGTGACGTTGGTGCTGAATTGAATGTTAATTGTGTGCCTGTTTCAAGTTTATATCGTTGGCTTAATCAGGGTGAAAATAATTACGATGTGGCGTTAACCGGTGGTGATGACTACGAACTCTGTATGACCGTGCCAATCAAACATGAGGCAATGTTTATCGCTAAAGCTGAAGCTTTGAATTGCCCAGTGACTAAAATTGGCGAGATCATGGCAGGTGATGCTCTCAGATTATTAACCCACAATCAAAAAGAATATCAAATAAATAAAACAGCCTACGATCATTTTAAACCCGAGGTTAAAGTTACAGTATGAACAACATAACACTTTTTATTGCAAAATGGATTTCGTTAGGTTTCGGGTCGGGTAAAATGCCGTTCGCCCCAGGTACTTTCGGAACCTTAGTTGCTGTTCCCATTTATTTGTTGCTCAGTAAATTACCCCTGATGCAATATGCGTTAGTCACGTTATTGTTGTTGATAATAGGTATTTGGGCCGCGCAAAAATACAGTGAATTTCTCGGCGTACATGATCATGGCAGCATAGTGTGGGATGAGGTCATTGGTTACTTGATTACCATGATGCTGGTGCCAGCAGAGTGGTTGTGGATTGTGCTCGGCTTTGTATTATTTCGCTTGTTTGATATCTGGAAACCCTGGCCTATTAATTTACTCGATAAACATGTTCATGGTGGTTTCGGCATTATGATTGATGATGTACTAGCAGGGATTTACGCAGCTATTTGTCTTTATTTGATTTATCGATATATGGGGTAAATCTATTAATTCACAATTAGCGTTCAAAGTTGCGTAAGTGCCGCCTTCTAGCACCCGTAGCGGCAAGGCCTTACCGAGAGACGCCGTGAATACGTCCCTGTAGGCTTAGTGGTAGCATCCATGCTACCAATACTCTCCATAAGGCCTTGCCACTACGGGCGCTTCTTACTGGGAGATAGTTTGAACGCCGATTATCAGTTTTAAATAGCGACAATAATAATATTTCATCGATTTTAATGCTGCCATGTAACATGACCGCTGACCGCATAACCAAACTGGAAAACTATAATGATGAAATTTCAAAGATGTTTATGGCTAAGTTGTTTATTGTTAGTGAGTATGCAAAACAGCGTTGCTGGGTTACCAGAGACGTTAAAAGCAATCAAACCCAGTGTTGTTGGTGTTGGTACTTATACGAAACTGCAGCAACCGCCTGGTAAATTATCGGGAACGGGTTTTGTGGTCGCCGACGGACGCTATATTATAACCAATGCCCATGTGCTGCCTGATGTATTGGCTTTTGAAAATAACGAAAAAATTGTCGTTTTTGTCGGTATTGGTAAAGATGCGAAAGTCGCTGAGGTTGAATTGTTGGAAACCGATCGGGTGCATGACCTTGCTTTGTTGCGCCTGAAAGAAGGCCGTTTACTGCCGATGAAACTCGGTTATATGAAAGAAGTGCGAGAAGGAGAGTTATATGCGTTTACCGGCTTTCCAATCGGTGCGGTTTTGGGTTTATATCCGGTAACGCATCGCGGTATAGTCTCAGCTATTTCGCCAATTGTCATTCCGGTGACATCGACCAAGCAATTGGATGCGGCTATGATTAAGCGTTTGAAAGACCCTTATAATATCATTCAGCTTGACGCCACGGCTTATCCGGGAAATAGCGGTAGCGCATTATACAATATTGACTCAGGCCGGGTAGTGGGTGTTATCAACAAAGTTTTTATTAAAGAAAGCAAAGAAAACGTGCTAGAGAAACCCAGTGGCATTACTTATGCCATTCCTGTTACTTATGTCCGGGAAATTTTACAACGCAATAAAATTGTTTTTTAGTGCTCACCATCAGCGTCCATAGTGCGCTGGTATGCAGTCCCACGTAGGAGCGTGGGAACAAGCGTAGCATTAACCATAAGGGTTAACTATTACGTTTTTCCTGCAGTTTCTTTTCCCAGTTTAATGCTGAGGTGACTATACTATCAATGTCATCATATTTAGGTTGCCAATTAAATAAGGTTTTAAGTTTACTGGAGTCAGCAACGAGAGAAGGGGGGTCGCCTGCGCGACGCGGTTGTTCGATCACCTTCAATGGTGCGCCGTGGGCTTTTTCAACGGCATCCAGCACTTCTCGCACACTATAACCATGCGCGTAACCACAATTCAGTGTCACTGATTCACCACCATTTTTAAGATACATCAACGCTTTGATATGAGCGTCTGCGAGATCCACCACATGGATATAATCGCGTACGCCGGTTCCATCTTTAGTCTCATAGTCGGTGCCAAATACAGCGACATGTTCACGTACACCTAGTGCAGCTTCCACCGCGACTTTGGTGAGTAATGTTGCTTGTGGGGTGGATTGGCCAATTTCACCTTCGGGATCACAACCCGCAACATTGAAGTAACGTAAAATGGTGTAACGTAGGTCAGTTGCACTTGCCAGATCTTTTAACATCCATTCGCTCATTAATTTGGACGTTCCATAGGGGTTAATTGGCTGATTGGGGGCTTCTTCAGTCACCGGTACAATTTCGGGTATACCATAAACCGCTGCAGTGGATGAAAAGATAAAATGTTGCACACCCGCTGCATGGCAACATTCCAGCAGGTTGCGTGTGCTGCAGGTATTGTTGCCGTAATATTTTAATGGGTCTGAAACCGACTCGGGTACGATGGTATGTGCAGCAAAATGCAATACGGATTTGATATTGTGTTTGGTCAGTAGCTCGGCAACTAACGTTTTATCGCCAGTATCACCGATGATTAGTTCGCCATAAGTCACCGCCTCTGCAAAACCTTTACAGAGATTGTCCAGGATAATGATGTTTTTATAGCCCGCTTTACCTAGTTGTTTAACGACATGACTGCCGATATAACCTGCACCACCGGTGACTAATACTCCATCTTGCATCGATTCTATCCTATCCTTTGTGAAGATAATAAACGTGTGGAAATTAATAGCTAATACCTGAATTATAACAGGAAAAATCCGTAAAAATATTAGATCTTAAGCATAATGATTTGCTTGAGTGTCGGTGATCTCAATAATAAAGGCGATGTTTTAACTCACAATCGGAGTTCGTATTTTTATCCCGTAATCAGCACCCGTAGTGGCAAGGCCCTATCGAGAATGTTGGCAGCATGGATGCTGCCGTCAAGACAACAGGGACGTATTCATAGCGTCTCTCGATAGGGCCTTGCCACTATGGGTGCTGGAAGGTGGCACTTTTGCAACGTTGAACTCCGATTGTGAGTTCTAAGCATGATATAGTCATGAAATATTTTCACTTGCCTGCCGACAAAATTCATGCTCGCCGTTTCTTCAACCTTTTGCAAGAATTCTTTGGTACGACTGCGGTTGTGGGGCTCGTAGTGGTAGCAATGATATTGCCTTTAAGTCCTACGCTAGATTCAGAATACTGTTGGGCTGAAACCACCGATGTGAGTGCAAGGGTATTATCTGTGGAACTGTTAAGGTCATCCCAGGTAACTGATAGATTCAGTTGAACATCACCTTTTGCTAAAGCAGTGGCGTCACTCACTTGCACAGTGTAACTCGTGGTACTGCCTGCAATCGTTGTCTCGCGAATTAAGGCAGCAATTGCATCTGTTGCGTCTGCTGTGCCCTTTGTGGCAAGTTGGCGATATTCTTCAATTTTTCGTTGGGCGATTATCGTCGCTTCGGTACGTTGCTTTGCAATGGTATTATTCTTAAAAATATCGGATTGGAATTTTGCGAGGGAAATCATGCTGCCACTAATAACAACTAAAGCAATGAGAACTTCTACGAGAGAGAAACCGGCGATTGATTTTTGTTGGTGGGTTTTCATGGTAAAGCTCCTATTTGAATAGAAATTATAAGCCAAGGGTTATGAAAATTTGTTTTTGAATGTAGTTTAATGCTTTCGGTCTTAATTTTATATTAAATATCTATCCATGAACCAGGCAAACGGGTATACATGGCTAAGTTTGCTAATCCATTAACCAGCATGTCTCTGTCATATGTCATTGTGAGTGTTCCACCAATATTGATACTACCTTCCGTAATCAATGATCCGGTAATGTTGCCGCTGCCACTCCTTGCGGTACTGCCATTGCCATTAGCGAAGTCCTGAGTGGTATAGATAACACCACTGATGTGCGCGTCAGGGTTATGCATAGTTAATTTGCCATCCACAATTAATACAATAGGGTTAGTTGTGCTACCCAACGTTATCGTATCGACTATTGCCAGTGTCTCATAAGAGGCTGGAGTAAGTTCAGTTGTACCATCCTCAGAAAAAGTCGCTTCAGTGTGTGCATCCACCCATACAATACCGGATAAACCCGTCAGGATGGATTGTGTGCAGCCAGTTTTACAGTCTATAACTGTTGCACGATTTTTTAGGTTGCTTTTTGATTGTGCGAAAAAATTCTGAAATAATCTTTCCTTGCGTTTTTTGCTATCTGCGATGTCGCGAATAGCGATAAGGTCAGAGTCGTTATCGTAAATCCCATTTTGACTGTCTGAGCCAGCGGAATTTGTGGCAATAACAGTGGTCGCGCCACTAACCGTTGCACTTCCAGCGGTCCAAAGTACGGCCATTGGATCCCCTGTAGCATTGATAAGGCTAGCACGACTACCGGTGACTCTTATGTCCCCCAGTGCCACTAAATTAGAAGGTGGTTCATAATTTATATATTTGGTTTTTTTTAATTTCATTGTAATTGTTTGGCTGGCATTTGAATTATCATTTTCGGGCACGACATCATCGGCAAAGCCATACGATGTGAATACTAAGGTATCATTATTGGTTGCCCCAGCCTCGCGGGATATCTTGAGTCGATATTGACCATTGTTGTTAGCGCCAACAATGTTAGCCAGAGCACTATCAGCGGCGTAGTCAGTAAGTGTTGCATTGACTGCGGTATGCTCAAGGGTTGGTGTACCTGCAGTAATTAGTGTGTCTAGTGTTTGAAAATCTAGTTGACTCAGTGCGATCTCCAGTCCTGATTGGGCGGACTCAAAGGCTTGTTTTCCACGATAATGATTGGCTGATATTTTTTGTTCCATTACACTGATTTGTGCGGCATAAACGGAGATCATGCTGATGACAAAAATCAGTACGGTTGACATCAATAGGGTTGACATTCCATGTTGATTTTTCGGTTTGTCAGGTGAATTTTTAATGAATTTCATTAGGACTTTACCTCGGACTAAGTTTCTCTGAACAACAATTTTTTCTTTAAACGTTACCGTTATGGTTGGCTCAGTGGTAGCAAAACCTGCGATGATGGTCATTGTGAAAATTCTTATTTTACTTCCAGCGGCACCGCACCACGAATATTTTCCTTAGATATTACTATGTATTTCATTAAGCAGTACTGAAAGACAAAAATCCTTGCAGGATCTCCACTTGTAATAACGTCCACCAATTGAAAGGAAACTTTAGTAGCTTTTTCGTTCAAAGAGGAGCCTAAGCTGGGATGTAATATGCGCAAGTTATCTAATTCTCCTTCCTAAGAATGGAATCTGGTCGAAGATGGCCAAATTCCTTGTTGGGTAACTGTCAAATTTTCCTTATCTCTTGTTAATCATCCCGACCGCCCCAAGAAGAACCCGAGTCCCAACTATAGGAAGAAGTGCTTGTCGTAGTTGTGGAAGTAGAAAATGTCCCACTTTTTGGGCACTTTGATGCGGTGGGAGTGTAAGAAGATGACCAGGTCTTCCAGTTGCTTCCTGACCAGTAATTTGAATTTTTCAACCTAACACAAGAGTTTCGTGGTTTTGCCTCTGTGGTAGGGGCAACAGGGATGACTTCCCCTTTAAGCGCCAGACTTGATTCAGAATATTGTTGTGCTGATACAATTGAAGTGAGCGCAATCGAGTTATTGCTACTGTCTTGATCTCGCCACGAAACCGACAAATTTAACTGTATATCACCTTTATCTAATGCAGTGGCATCATCCACGTTCACCGTGTAAGTGGTATTGCCGCCTGTGGCACTTGTTGTGTTTTTTAGCGCAGTTATCGCAGTTGCTGCGGTCGCAGTGCCTTTTGAGAAAAGTTGGCGATATTCTTCAATTGCACCTTGGGCGATCATGGTCGCTTCAGTGCGTTGTTTTGCCAGTGAGTTATTTTTGAAAACATTGGTTTGAAATTTCGCCACAGAAATCATGCTGACACTGAGTATGACTAACGCAATGATAACTTCTATCAGAGAAAAACCAGCGCTTAATCTTTTTGGGTTCTTTTTCATAGTAAATCACCTACTTTAATAGAATAACAAGTTAGGGGTTAAAACATAGGTTGCTATTTGCTAGACACAACCACATCATCGTCTACAATGGACGATTAAATATCTATCCATGATCCAGGTAAGCGAGTATACATTGCTAAATCTTCTAATCCGTTAGTCAGCATGTCATTGTTATAAGTTATATTGAAGTTCCCCCCAATATTTATATTTCCTTCCGATATCAATGAGCCGGTAATACTGCCACTATTAGTACCATTGTTGAAATCCCGAGTCGTGTATATTATGCCGTTGATGTTTGCACTCGGATTGTTTATCGTGATGTTACCATTCACAATCAAAACTGCAGGTTCAGTTACACTGCCTAAAGTGATACTGTTACTTATTGCTAGCGTGTTGTAAGACGCGGGTGTTATTACATTACCATCAGCATCGTAGGTAGCTGCAGTAGTTTGCGCATCCACCCACACAATGCCGGATAACCCGGCTAAGTCGCTATGGGTACAACCGCTTTTACAATCTACAACGGTTGCGCGATTTTTCAGTTGGCCTTTTGATTGTGCAAAAAAGTTTTGAAACATTTTTTCACTTCGGCCATTAATATCAGCTATTTCATCAATAGCCTGTAGGTCGGCATCACTTACATAGAGACCATTTTGGCTATCTACCTCAGTACCATTATTGACAAGAATGGTAGTGCCCGAGCTTTTACTTACTGCCCCGGAAGACCAAACTACGGCCATTGGATCCCCGGTGATATTGGTAAGATCCACATCATTACCCGTGAGATTTACCTCGCCCAGTGCCACCAACGTAGCCTGTGGTGCGTAATTAACGTATTTACTTTTTTTCAACTGCAGGGTAATCGTCTGATTGGCGTTTGAATTATTAGTCGATGGAGTCACATCATCAGGATAACCATATGCAGTGAACTGTAAAATGTTATTGTTATTGACCCCATAAATTCGGGCGAGCTGCAGGCGATAGTGACCAATAGTTGGTGAGGTGCTAGTGGCTTTTAGTGTACTTTTGTTACCGACTACTGCACCCACTGCTGCAGTCAATTCAGTATGGTCGAGAGACGGGTTAGCTGCAGTGATCACTGTTGAAAGAGCTCTGAAATCCAGTTGGCTAAGGGCGATTTCCAGCCCCGATTGTGCAGCCTCAAAAGCTTGCTTAGCGCGATAATGGTTGGATGAAATTTTTTGCTCCATAACACTAACTTGAGCAGCATAGACAGATATCATACTGACGACAAAAATCAGCACGGTTGACATGAGCAGAGTCGAAATTCCATGTTGGGTTTTTAGTGTGTTTAATGATTTGTGGACACTATTCATTAAGGCATTACCTCAAATTTGGTGTTTCTTACAACGACTTGTTCTGCAAATGTTGCTGCTACGGTTGGGTCAGCGATTAAATTTCCCGTTATGGTAATATCGACGACATACATAGTCGACATGACATCTTCGGAAATAGCATCGACACATACTGTTCCATCTTCGACTACGCCACTACTGAGATTTTTGCAAAAACTATTGGCAAGCCCAAATGTTAATACGCTGATGTTAATCGCACTGCTATCACTAAGGTTTACCCAGTTGGTCGTGCTATCGCAGGTGGTCGAGTTTTGACGCAATTTCACGGCATTGTTGTGCAGACGAAAGCCAAAATTATCTTCATTTTCAAGAACAGCTAGACCCGCTGCCAATGTGTAAGGATTTCTATCGTAGCTATAGGTGATGCAATCTTTCGCAGCGTTGGTCGAAATATTCATGAACGGATTTGCGGTGACACCATCGGCCTTGCTCCAATAACCTGTGCGGCGTATGTCTCTCACCATCACATCCATGATGGCGCGCAACTCTTGATTTAGACGAACCATTTCTAAGCTATCAGTATTGCTTTTTACCGAGCTGGCAAAAATTGAAATCATGCCTGCTATGGCAATCAAGCCAATTACCATGGATATCATTAATTCGATTAAACTAAACCCGTGTTGGGTTTTTCCGTGTTTTATAATGAGGGTCGCGTTGGACATTGGTTTGAATAATTCTCCAAAGTAGGTGAGCAAAATCTAACTCGGCCTAGTCGATTTAAAATAACAGCGATTTGGTCGTCATTAGCGGACTTGAACCACACTGTACCGTTTTTTAGTGCGCCTGCCTGGGCGAATCCGTTTCGCGGGTCAAATGCGGTGTATTCTGTACCCCCTGCGAAACGTGATTGTTGTAAAATAATTCCCTTGAATGCGTCATTAGTTGTCGTGCGTTCAATGCCATCTAGTTGACAACTGTTTGCGACGGTGCAATCACAGTCAGCGTTTAAACTAAATCCGTAACACCAATCCGTGGTTGTTTTTTTAAAGTGAACATATACCGTATTGTTGCGTTTTATGGCTTCACTCTGGGCAGCGCGTAAATCCGTATAAACTTGTTGTGCTGCACCTTGCAAGCGTTGGCTGACGATGATGTCGTTAAACCAAACCGTGGAAAAACCTGCAATAATGCTTATAATCAAAAGCGTGATCATCACTCCCAGCAGCGTCACGCCACGAATTTTGTCCATAGTTGTTACTATCCATTTTGTCAAACAGTGCTGGGTGGTATAAAAATCCAGCAAGGTATTTGCTTCTTATAGCGTCCATTTTAGGAGAAATTTTAGGCCTTTTTTTGTTATCCATTCTCGGACAGGCTCCTAGCAAGCTGGATATTTTCCGATGTCCGCAGAGCAAATGCTTGCCCGACCCAGTCGGGATATGCGTAGTGTTGCTGTAACACTAGAATTTGATATGACAATATTGCCGGGTTCGCCGCTTAGAATTCCGCTGGAATCAAGATCAAATTTATCGCTGGCGATAGTCGTCGTCAACCTCGTGCCACTGAAGTCCGAAACTCCCAGTGTTTTAACTTGGCCACTAACCAGGCAGTTAGTCGAAGCGCAGTCACAAATGCCATCACCTGAAGCGGCTTCTAGTCCAATGCACCAGCTCGTTCCGGTAGTCAGGTTGAGGCTGATATTGTTGTTATTTTTTATCGCTTCACTTCGTGCCCATTCGACTTCACTTTTTATTTGTTCAGCGGCACCTGAGACTCGATTGCCTGAAATCATTGATGTTAGCGCAGGTGTTGCCACGCCTAACAGGATGGCGGCTATGGCCAATACCATGAGTAATTCTATTAGGGTAAATCCATGTGAGTGTTTTTGCATAGTGCTTTATTAACTCTTAATGCGTTTGATAATTGTTATCGAACGTTTTAAGGCTTTCATTAGGGCTCAAGCTTGTTAGTTTTTTTCCGATAGCACTATTAACTCACTCTCGCTGAAGCATTGTCATTACGAACGGTGACAACCATGAGTTTCGACAGCATGAGTTCCGATAGTGAGAAATAAGGCACCCCGAGGAATGAAAATGAATTTGCATATCAAGAAAAATCGCGGCTTTACCTTGATTGAGCTGCTGATTGTGGTCGCTATTGTCGGTATTCTTGCTGCGGTGGCGTATCCGAATTACAGCTCAGCGGTACAAAAATCACGTCGTATAGATGCGATTAATTATTTGCTGACCTTGCAAATGAACCAAGAAAAATATCGGGCGAGTAATACATCATATGCTGGCACTTTCGCTACTTTATTTAATGATGTGTTGATAGCTGCTACTATCGATTCACCTGATAGTTATTATTCAGTGACCATTACTGCATCGAGTGCGACGAGTTTTACAGCGACAGCGACCGCAAAAACGGGTGGCTCGCAAGCAACAGATACCGGTTGTACGACATTTACTATTAATCAGAGTGGCCCGGTGGGTGGTGCAGCTTGTTGGAATAAATAAATAGAGGTTTGATTGCCCTGGAATAACTGAAAGCAGGCGCTGCAAGTCAATAATAGGTTTGACTCGCAGCGATATTAAAACTGCGGAAAATAAGGTTATTGCGGATGTATCTCGACCCATTGAGTACTAAACCCTGGCTCATGGCTAGGGTACAGTTTGAATTCACAACAACTGCCACCGCTTTCACTGAGCTCAATTTGAGAATAGGTGTTAGGATCATTATTCAACAGAGTAATGCCACCATTTTTCAATGCTTGTATGTGAAAGCTGTCACGCACCATTATGGCGCCATTGATATATTGCAGAGAAGGTAAAAAGCTATCTGTACCGATTGTGCCCAAGCCGATTTGTTCCAATTCCATGGCTTGCGGTACATAGACCAGGCCGGAAATATTCACGTGGTAGTGCATGTCAATTAAACCACCGGTATACATATACGCGGGAATGTCCTCAAAATCATCAGAACGTATTTGAGTAGCATCAAGAATATTGGCGGTCTCTGGTACTTTAAAGTCCAGTGCTTTCCAATCTGAGGGAGTGATATTGAGTTTCTCAAATGCTAATTCCCAACCATCAACATAACCGGAAGGAAATGTCAGCCTGAATTGTTCAGCTTGTGACAAGCTGGCAAACACATCAGCCGTAAGGCCAGCTTTTGTAAGGTCAGCTTTTGTATCGTGTTTATATTGTTCCTTTGAAGACTCGCTGACCAAGTTAAACATTGAACTGATGTTTGTTGCAACTGGCAAGCTGCAAGGAGCGCCACCAGGGCAGGTGCTGTCGTTGACAATACTTGAGATATCGCTAATGCTGTCCATGCGCATGTTGCTGGCATCTGGATTGGCAGGATTGACATTAATCGGTACGGCGACCATGAAATATAATTCACGCGGGCCTTCAGGAAGTTCAGATAAAGGAATTGGTACCTGTGTTTCACAATTAACCCAGTCAAACATTAAACTGCCATAGACCAATATTTTGGCGTCTGCTTTTAGATTAATATTACAAACCGTTTTTCCTCCAGCGATATCAGTGGCTTCGCCGGGTCCGCACAAGTTACATTTCGCCGTGGGTGTTTCGCCACAAAGTCGATATTTACTCGTTCGTTTGCGGTTTGATGAGTCACCCCTGTGATTTGAATTGCGATCTGAACGGTCATCATCATCATCATCATCATCATCATCATCATCATCATCGCTGGATTTTCTGGATTTTGAATAGGCTGGAGTATCTCGAATTGAATTCTCATTCGCGGGGTCGTGGAGGAGTGGGACCAGTACCCGAACGATGCCATACATTGGGGTAGAATTGGAGACGTTCTCAAGGAATTGAGTGAAGCTGATTGTACCATAGGTTCCAGCGGGCAATGTGCTGGGTCTATCGCGTAGTGCGTCAGCGGCAGCGCGGTATTTTTCAATCTTAAATGCCTGACCATCTGGGTGATCTTTGTTGAAATAGTTGAGTTGCTTGTCTGTGCCTTGGTTGTTATAACTATTGGCCTCGGTGTTGGCTACACCAATTTGATTAACGAGTTCACCCGCCGCATTGGTTTGAATAACCTGCAGTTGGTCATTAACCAGATAAAACGAATTACAGGCTTTATCAAATAGTGCTGCATCTTTGCCGCACTCATTGGAGGTGTTTCGATTGGTCATAAAACCAACGCCATTAGTGGTGGTAAGGTTGGTCACAATAACTTTTGGGTCAGTATCAGCAGCAAAACAAGGCGTTGCTAAACCGTAAAGAAGTAAAAGTAAGAGTAATGGTTTTTTCATGTTGTTCTCCTGTTGCTGTTTTAGCTCGATTCACTGCCTGTTGAGAGCCTTGGGCCAAGGACGACGCTCAGACCTAGTATCAAGCGTTGTGAATAACTTTTTGCGTTGCCTACTTTGCTCACTACTTGAATGTATGCCTGAAAACTCCCATTCAAAACCGGGTTTTGAACGATTTCAAACCAAACAGCAGCGCCAGTGCTTATATCTGCCCAGTTATTGGCGCTTACCTCCAGTTCATTATTTACACCGAGTGTAATTACAAGAGGTCGTGCCGGCTCTGAATAAAGGTTTTGCACTAAAAGTTGTTGAGAGTCT
>CALZHW010000066.1 GCA_945787125.1 uncultured Ectothiorhodospiraceae bacterium | reverse complement strand
TTAACGTGCTAAACAATATTTTTCTTATGATGAGAATGTGGTAAACCAGTCTAATTATAGCTAAATCGTATGATTGATAATTTGGTAAATTGTACGATGGGAATTTGGCTCGCTACAGGTAATCGAAAAATCCAGCATCAGTTTTTAGCTAAACTGGCGACCATGATTCCAGCTACAGCTCGCCCGATCATTGTCGCCGATGCGAGATTTAGAACACCATTCTACCGCTATCTTGAAGAATCATTAGGATGGCATTGGGTTGGGCGAATGTGAGGGCGAGATTTTGTCTGTGAGAACAACGAGTTAGAGCAGTGGTTCAGCGCCAAATTGCTCCATCAAAAAGCCACGAAAACGGCGAAATACTTGGATGAGATTAAGTGGGTTAAGAGCAATCCGCTAGCGGCTTTTATTGTGCTGATTCGCTCCCCAAAAAAGAAACGTAAGGTCATCACATATAAGGGCAAGAAACGTCAATCCCATCACGATAAAGTGCAATCTAAAAAAGCCAATGAACCGTGGTTGCTCGTTGTCTCATTGTCATTGCACGAGCGCACACCCAAGCAGATCGTAAAGTTGTATCGTACTCGAATGCAAATTGAAGAAGGCTTTCGGTACAGTAAGGCCGTTCACTACGGATTGAACTTATCGCAAAAAAGGAACATGTGTGAAAGAAGGCGATCAATATTGTGCTTGCTGGCCAGTTTAACGCTATTTATTCTTTGGTGTATTGGTACGGCAGGAAAACATAGCCCGATTGCCAAGCAAGTCAGAGTGAATTCATCAAACAAACGAGAGCCGTATTCTGTGGTTTTTTTGGCTCGCTTGTTACTCAGGCAGAAAAAATTTCAACTATCAGAGACGGAAATATTTTCTTCATTGAAGACCATCAAAATCTAAATGGAATCTGAATTGTGCACATGAATTCGTTGGGATATCTCAGGATCTGACCTCTTTATGTTACCCCTTTATGTTCTTTATGTTTCGTGATTTCAAAAAAAAAACGACGATTATTTTGTGTTTTTTATGACGCAGTTTTCTCGAACGTATGATTTTAACGTGGTTTAGTATATTTTCTGTATGACTAGAGCGTGGTAAAACTACTTAATTTTAGCTAAATCGTATAATCAATAATTTGGTGAAATGTATGATGGGTATTTGGTTCGCTACAAGTACTTGAATAGGGTTGGCTAATGGGTGACCCCAGCCTGCTTAACTCAGGCCACGACCTAGCAGTTTTGGGTTTTTCCGAGCGCGATTGAACATATCTTTGCTAATAAACGGCCATACTGAATAATCTCCGGCTTTCATGAACTCTCTCTCTTTCTCAGGCTCCTTAAATAACCTAGAGAAAAAACCGTGCTCAGTTGGCCGAACACCTGGATACGAGATCTCAGGCCACAAGTATTCTTCGTCGGTGTGCAAAAAAACGATCCACCGTATCAATTGCTTTTTTGTTTCAACCGGGAAAGCCCTCTTTCCAGACAGTTTATGTTCTTCGAAATCATCGTAAAAACACCATAGAGAATGCACTATTGCCAAAACCCCACGATCTACTGTGTTAGGTGTTTCGCCTTCAAACTCGAAGTTACTGATCTGACCACGCACAAAACGCCTAACAAGTTCAGCTGCTTTATCTCTCGCTTTTCTGTCGATCAATTTACTTTCCTGACACACCGGAACTATCATTCACCCCGTTGATAGAAGTACTGACTTGCTGAGAGTTATATCGACCATACAATGCATCGCCCAGTTGATATGCACCAAGCGCATATCCAGCAAATGGCACTTTCCTTAACACTTTGCTTAAGGAATTTCTGGTGCTTATAGAATATAACCCTCGCCGTGCGGCGTTATGGTTTAATTGGCTAGCAACGGATGTACCTGAACCTGACGGACCTCCGCCAGAGATGCCTGTTCTAGGCTTCACCTGTGTGCTCGAAGTTACCGCGACTGCTGCTCCACCCGCAATATTTCCCGCAGTTGCAACACTTGAATTATCCGAACCTCGGATTGAGTCTATTGCATAATCAAAAGCAAAGCCAACACCTATACCTATTGCCGTCACACATAATCCGCCACAGATGATATTACCGCTAGGATCAACTTCGTTAACTGGGTTTCCACCCACATAGGCATATAGGTTTAGTCCACCGACAAAGCCAATCGGGTCCGAGCTAATAAATCGGCCAATGTTTGCATCATAATAACGAGCCCGCATATAATACAATCCACCGGATTCCGTTATCACCCCAAATTTTCCTACATAGGTAAATGGCTGTGACACAACTTCATCTTTACCCAATATTATTCCATACGGTGAATAAGCATAACGATTAACAATGGTTTCTACATTATCAGTCACTGCCACGGTATGTCCGGTCGCATCATGGTGATAAACGTAGAGTTGATTCGTCTGCGCATCAACAAAAGCCATCAAGCCAAGGCCATGAATGTAGTAACGTGTAATTGTGCCAGTGGCATCGGCTTCTGCAATTAAGTTTCCACCCGCATCATGGATGTATTGTGTAGTAACACCCTGACGTGTTGCACTTAGGCGATTGCCGACACCATCATATTGATAACTGCTAGTTTGACTTGCGCTGTTAAAACCGGTTAAACGATGAGCGCTGTCAAATACATAACCGGTATTGGTTGTCGTTCCGGTCACCGTTTCTGTTTGGCCGTGAGCATCGTAACTAAAGTTTACTGGTTCGGTTGTTACTGCCGACAATAAACGATTTTTTTGCGAATTGTAAATTAAGCTCTTTGTTGTATTAATTAATGTGGCAGGCAAGGTGGGTTCGTTGTTGATGATGACCTGTGTCCGATTACCATTCGCATCAAGCGTGAACTGGTAATCAGCAATTAAAAAATTCCCGCTCGTTGTGTGACTCAATCCCGTGAGTCGATCGGCGTTATCATATTGGTAGCTGGTTGATGTGCCGTTAAAGTGCGTGATGTCGGTAAGTCGACCGGCGACATCATACGTTGGCGTAGCATTTTTGTTTAACCAATCAATGCTAATACCGATAACTCGGTTCAGAGTATCGTATTCATACGATAACGTTTTACCATTGGGATAAGTGAGTTGAGTGACGTTGTTTAATTCATCATAGGCATATTGCACCTGATGACCATTCGAATCAGTGTGGCTGGTTAAACGATTAATCTCATCATAGGCATTGGTTGTTGTACCGTGCTGGTCAGTCATACTGACCAGGCGATCTCGATTAATGTCGTAATCAAAATTAACGGAGAAACCAGCCACGGCAGGACGCCCGGCTGTAGCTAATCGTGCAGGATAGTTAATCACATCCAGTTTGGTTGTGGGGGTATAACTTGCTGTTATCGTCTCATTGTTACGATCTGTCTCACTCGTTAACTGCCCTAGTGCGTTGTAGACGCTACTGGATGTTTGATTCAATGGGTCGGTAACGGATTCTACCAGTCCTCGATCATCATAAGTAAAACTGGTCACTGCACCGGCTTGATCGGTAAGGCTGAGTTGACGGCCTATGTTATCGTAAACCGTGGTCACATTAGGATGAGCTCCCGTTTTACTGGTGAGTGGAAAACCGTTGGTGTCGTAAGTAAAAGTAGTTGTACTGTTGCGTGGGTCAGTTACTGAGGCCACAAGACCATTCGCAAGATAAGTTTGCGAGGCAATATTATTAACTGCATCACGCGAGGTGACGGGATGATGCTCTGCATCAAAATCAGTTTCACTGCTGTTGAGTAAGGGATCAGTCGCGCGAATTAAACGATGCTGGGCGTCATACACAAAACTGGAAACCTGATTAAGCGGGTCATGACTTTCAACCAGGTTATGATTGGCATCATAAACCAGGGTGGATTGATGACCTTTTGCATCCGTAAAACTAACACCATGCCCCTGCCCGTCATACACGGCTGCATTACGATGCCCCAATGCGTTTTCAACGACAATGGTGCGTTTATTGTAGTCATAATAATAAGTGACACGAGCACCGCCTGGTGCTTCTTCACTAGACGACAAACCAGTGTAATGTAATTTGTATAAGGCTGTGCCAGTTTGACGCGGAGCAATCTGTTGAGTAACACGATCAAAATCATCATAGGAGTTATTTACAATCGTGGTGCCCATCGGATTAACTACCGTGAGCATGCGGTTTGACGTATCGTAACTGTATTGCCAGTTGGCCGCTTCAAGTCCGTTTACACCAATTAAATTATCACCAATATAACTATACGATACTGTGCGAGCCGCTGAGTCATTAACTGATGCCAATTGACCACCGCTATAAGCAAAATCCAGCGTCCGACCATAGGCATCGGTAACTTGAGATAATAAGCCGCTACTATAAGTAAACGTTAGGGCATTACCATCAATATCCGTTAGCGACCTAATTTTATTGTTAGTATTGAATTTTAGAACACTGCCGAACCTCTCTCGTAATTCAAATGTACCGTCACCGAGTTTAACTAAGTCGGCGCTAACACCCGCTGGCCGCGCAAAACTGCCATCGGGTAACGCTCGGTATGTCAAAGCCTGACTACCAAGATGAATCGTAACGGATTTGTTAAGCAATTGATCCGTTGCCCAATCAGCAATCAGCGCACCCGTTGCCCAGTACTGTATTGTGGGTTGTGTCGGTGCCATCAGGTTACGCAAGGTGTGCGTGGCAACAATTAATGGTAAGGCAGCAAAAGGTGTAGTACTGCCGAATGCCGACTCCACATCACTGTGCGTGGATAGATAGATGTTATAATTATGATTCCAGCCTCGACCCAAGCCGGCAATATTTTGTGACACCTGCTGACTATTATAATTGCGGGAAAAAGCTAAACCACGCGGGCCACCACCGCCCAGTACTATATCGGTCATTTGTGATAAAAATGCACCACTGCCTAGATCTACAGGATCGGCTGCTTTTGGTGTCGGTATATTTGCGGATGGCGTGATCTCTGAAAAATATTCGTTTTGAGTGACCGACGGTGAAACAAAGGCCGGTAGACTGGCAAATCCTCCATTCAATCCACCACCAATTATCATACCTATGCTTCGATTACTGCCATCTACGCGGTAATCCACATAACCTTTTCCGCTCCAACTATTAAGAGTGACTGCACCGTTTTCAGGTAGCACCAGCGTATGCCCAGCATTTATACTGGATTGGAAACCACTTAAATCAGCAGCAGTATAATCTACCAACTGCCCTTTGATACTGGCAAAATTGGCACTGTTCGCCAAAAATAGCTTCCCAGAATTCTGATTATTTAAGGCAAATATCTTGATGGTAGAAATGCCCGGATTCGAGACTCCTTGTGTTTGTTCCAAAACGCTGTGTTCCATTGCACTGGCGATGTAGGAATTGGTCTGAAAACCGCCTTTTTTAGCTGATGCGGTTCTCGCTGGTGTTGAGGTAAATTGCGCTTTAACGTCAACAAAATAGCCTTCTTCCTGTCCGACAATGCCAAAACGGTGATGATCAATCTGGCGAACACCCGAAATTGCCGCCACCATGTCAGCATTTAATTGAGTTTGTTGCATCCACGTTTGACCGATAACATTGAGTGTTTCAGACACTGCCTGCCGTGAATCAGGGGCAAAGCCTTCGGTACTTAACCGACTTAACAGCCGTTGTCTTTCTGCAAGCAATGTACTGTGTTTATCGCCACCAAATGCCGAAGCTAATACATAAGAACCGCTACGATCCAATTTAAAGGTTGCTGCTTGATCAAATAAAGTCCCGCTGTTGGCTGCGTATGGATGGTTTATGGTGACGATAAAATCGTTCAAATTTCCACTAGTCGTTACTTCAGCAATGTCCAACACATCATCCAAATAGATTTCTGCCATACGATCAGGATCAACCACGCCTGTGATATCAACAGTTTGTGTGCCAATAGAACTGCCGTTGTGACTATAGTTAAACGTTAGTACCGCATTTTTTCGACCAGCCGTTTGCCCTGCGCCTGAGAATTTGACTCCCACATTAACAGAACCATTAGCCGGGATATTTTGCAAACCGCCACCCGTCGTAAAGCTGAACGCACTGGCATCAGCGCCGGTAATAGTAGAGGTAACTTGAATAACAACCGTATTGGGATTACCCGGACTCCAGGTAAAAGTTGGTCCGTCACTGCCAATAGCAACTGATCCAAAATCAGTCGCGCCAGCAATTGGCGGGACAATAGTAACGCTGCCGCCAGCATAGCTAATACTAAGCTTACGCCCTGCAATGTAGGGAATATCATACGTAATATCAATGCCACCGTGTTGCAAACGAACGGTATGAATATAATTTACCGGAATGCTGGCCCAAACTGGATCCGTAGCGTTTACTGGTAGAGGCAATATCGTGGGTAGGCCATCACTAAAATCTGGCACTATTTCATAACCGCCAATAACGTCATCTACAGAATCATTCGCATGATGTTGTTTCAAGTAATTATTTAGTTGGGTTGTTAAAGTGCTTAAATGACTGGCTAAGCTAGATTCATTCAAATTTGCAATGGAGTCAGTAGTAATATTCCCGCCAGCCGCCACGAGTAAATTCGATTGGTTAAATCCCATGGCGGCATCCAAATCAATGGTTGATGATTTAATTGAAGGCTTAAATGAAGGGTCGAGCGAAACAATAGTATTATTGATTAAAACCTCAACCCATACGTGATTAAACTCAACCTTATTGCTGAACAAAGTAACGGGGACACCGCCATTACTAAAGGTATCTGCGATAATTTGAGCATCTTCATCCGTACCTAACCAGTCAGCGAGATTTTTTAATTGCTGTGGATCAATGGTTGACACACTGGCCAATCCGTATCGAAAATTAGCCGTATAACCTGCTGCCCGCAGTAACTCAACAAGTAACGAGGACTGATCAAAATCGTTACCACTACGCTCATGCAAGGTAAGATAAGGTCCTTTAAGTGATCCGAAATACGGGACATATTCGAAATTATTACGGACATATTGATATATCTTCAGCGGATCATTTTCGAGCGCTAATGCCAGTTGAGAATAATCAGACGGTGTGGCGACTGTGGATTGAACCGTAAAATTATTGCCACTGTCAGCCGAGAAACTTCGTTTCTCAGTCATGACAGATTCACCAAGAATACGACGCGCATCTTTTGGTGAAACCGGATTTGCTTTTCCTTGATACCAACCTGGATCCGGGGGAGTAGTAGTCGTTGATTGCAGGCTGGCATTAGGCGTTATCAGATCACTAGCTGTTTTTGCAATCGCTTCGTTATTTACAGCGAAACTCATTACACTGCTAATTAGCAAAGCTATTACAATAGCGAGTCGGCTTTTCTTTTTATCCCTATCAACCAAAATAGCTAAACGTGCTTTTATCGATTGAGAAATGACTCCATGACAGTACATAAATATCTCCAGTCCTTAAGTAATGCAACGTGGGTAATTTGACGGAGTGCAGCACTCCTTTATTCCTATTTTTTATCCCGAGAAGATCATTTTATCGTCTTCTAACTATCAAAATTATGGGACTGATATTAAGTATTTATTATTTCAATTGTTCAAAATAATATCACCCTATTCGGATGACTAATTTACCTATGACGTTAAGTTGAAACAACACTTCACTTTCAAATGAAATTATTTCGACAATTGAAAGCGTGATACTTAGATGAAGCAAAACTAACTGCATACAACAATAATGTAATGTCTTGCCACTCTTATCCCGGTCTCAATTTATTCCACAGTTCCACTAGGCCCTGGTGGTTTGAAAAACAGCTGTTTAAATATTGTCAGATCAAATGTGTTCACAAGCCCATCACCATTTAGATCAGCATCTGGATCACTCGTGAAAAAGTGCGTTTTAAAGTAGGTTAAATCTGGCGTATTAGTTTGATTATCACCATTAAAATCCGCATCACACATATTTCCGTATTGATCGCCATCCGTGTCCCGCTGGTTCAGATTAGATACCAATGTGCAGTTATCATTGTTGTCGAAAATACCATCACCATCACTGTCCATATCTGCATCTGTATCAGCAAAGTCAGCGATTTGGTCTCCGTCGGTATCGGGACTATTGGCGACAACCAGCGACGTCAAATTTCCCATCTCATCGTATTCATAGGTGACGAGTGGGCCATCATCACGAGTCACATCAACTAAACGGTTTAGATCGTCATACGTGTAATCAACAACGACTTCTGCTGAAGCTGTATAAACGAAGGTTATACTGGAAATTATGACTAAAAGCGTTTTAACAAGCTGAGGAATAGCTTTGTGACGGCACATATAGATCTCCGATCCTTAAGATATGCAAGGTAGGTAATTTGATGTAGTGAACCTCCATCAATCTATATTTCCCTTCCCTTGAACATGTAATTATTACGCAATATTAGAAAGTATTATTTTAATCTTGTCAAACTAAACTGAAACTTTACCACGGCGAATCAATCGCTAAACCTATTGAAAAAGTCATAATTTCTCGTTATTGAGCGTACATGGGGCCATCATAAATGGGGCCAGGCACGCTTTTACTTCGACCGACCTTTCGCCTGAAATCCACCGGGAGCTGCTTGATGTTTCGTTAACGTTTCTATTTTGTATTTAAACTTATCACCACTTAACGACCAGGCTTTATTTGTCGCATCACGAATCTCATTCAGCGCTTTAATCGCTATTTTTTCTTTGAATAAATCCTTAGGCTCAATATGCATTCCGGGGTCGCGCTAAAATGAGCACCCATTGTGAGTAAAATGTAAGCAAGGTTGCGTGTGATGTTAAAAGTAGCTGGCTTAGAAATCAAGGAACCAGGGTCAGGCTTGATTTGTTGAGTGCTTAATTGACTTCAGTTTACTTGTGAGTTTTGTATCCTTCTATTTATATTCAATTCGCCCTAAGGCTAAGCTCATTACAAATAATCTCTGGTTAATTTTTTACTCAATAACTCAAGCCTAACCCAATCTCTTTCTCGAATCATAATAATTGACGCGACTAATATTGAGTAACATACATTGTTTCGTTACGAGCAATGGTGCGTCTTTGTCTACTTTATGGAGTCGCTGTGCTTGAACTAACAATCGAGCACTTTGGATAATAAATCATTTCCATAGTCTGTTGATCAATTTTGGAATAGAGTTTTACTAACTCCTCATCTTGATTCCTTTCCTATGGATCGTCTTTAAGTGATGATTTTTCAAATGTTGTCGCAGAAATTTAGACCAGTCCATGTGTTTGGTTTATTGTATAATCTTTTCCTATGAAACTTATTGAGTTAAATATCATCATGAAAAATAATAGATTTCTATGTTCATGCGCTCGGAAATTCACGTCTATCGTGTTTTTCTTTTTAGTCATACTGGCCGAGGTTTCGGTAGCTGTGGAACCAACAGAAAAGAGTACAGGTGAAGATGCTGGTTTGGCGGCTGTCTGGATAATGACCGAAATTACTCAAGGCGGCTATCTCAAACCCGCAATGAATTTTACGGTATTTGACAGCGATGCCAGTTTGATGGGGGAGATAGAAGCCGGTTGGCGATTCACAAACTGGTTTAAATTCGGTGCAAACCTGAAAAGAACTTTTACTGAGGTGAATAGCCTAAACGACCATGTGACATCATTTGGTTTGATCGCGGGAGTTTCTGCTAGAAATCCTATCCTAGGTAACTTCACCATTGATTTAAGCGTCGGTTCACTTGATATAGGCAGTGGTGAGAATACGCAATATTATATTGAACCTGGCTTGCATATAAAACGACGATTATATCGAAAAATACACTGGACAAGCGGTATAACTTATCGTTTTGTAGAGGATGAATCAGTTGCGATTTTTGGCAGTAACAGTCTTAATAGCCTTTCTTTAAAGTTGGGATTAGTAGGTAGCAAGTATTGAATGAATGTAATTATTCGACTTACCTCTGTTTGGTTCAAGAGCAGAGAAGCATATAGAAGCAATCTGAGGATTAGTGAATTTGCGTAAATAACCTTGGATAGCAGATCGCATCAGTCCGTCTCGGTCAATAGACAAAAGTAATTTATTTGCACATGTTATAGAGGGCAGACCTTGTTTCGTACCTCATTAGGCTTCGAAAGCAGACTTGATTCAAGGCCAATGTTTGATAGGAATAATGGGCTTGGAATAATTTCTGGTTTACAGCTTTAGTTAGGCTTGTAATCTCAAAGTTATATAGATTCAAATTTTGGAACTGTGCTTATAGGCAGGCGACGCTGGATGACCAGTCACTCAGCCTAGCACGAATATAATCAGACGATAGTCGTTCCTGCTCCAGGCGGGTATTGCCATGCACACCATTACGAAGTTCCAGATAAAGTTGATGCTCCGCTTCCGTTAGATTCTCTGGTGAACCAGAATAAGGTTCAGGTTCCTCTACCATGCGCTCTCGATGTAGCAACACTGTGTCCCTATCCATAAGTACGCTTGTAAGATGCGGCTGGCGCTTGCGCGCATCTGATAGAAAAACAAAACCCCAAGTATCAAGATCGCCCCAATAAGCGATGTTCTTCTGCTGTAACCAGAGCGCTTCCATCCAGGCAAGGTTTCGTCCGCCCCCAAATACAGCGACGGTATTTTCCAACTCCGGCAGGGCATAACCAGGCTGTTCGTTCTCGACGACCAAAATAGATATTCCCGGCAGAGCATTGGCAATAAGAATTTCCGTGGGAAGCCTTAACACCGTTAACCCACCCAGCGCTATTCTTGTTTTGCTGCACAGTGGCCTAACCCACAACCAATCTTTGGGAGTATCCACACAATCGAGCCACGCCAACAAGCCGCCATAACGGCAGATTTCGCCGTCAAACATGACATCTAATAATGCGGCAATCAATGACTGGTGAGTTTCGATAAACTTGGTATCTACACCAGTAATAACTAGCGCCCGCAAATAACATCTTTGCCCCATGCCCTGCTTGAGTTGTGGCAACAGCAGAGCAATCATTGTCGAGTCATAGTGGCTCAAGGTTTCCAATTTATTCAGTTGTTTTATTAAAACCGGATAGAGTGTTTGATTAACCGCTAAAATTGGCGCCATTAATTGCTGCCACTGCAGACTGCGTTTTCTAGCGCGTTCACCGAGAAATTCAATCAACTCCTGAATCGAGTCGATGCTTAACACTGACGGCAGATTCTGTTCACCCAATTGAAAATAACGCGTCTGTTTCCATTCGAGCTGAGTTTGATTTGACCAGGTACGCCATGTCTCTATGTAGTCATGAAAACCGGTCACATCCTCCAGCGCCTGTTTGCCGGTAGGTGGCCGGAGATTAATTCGGATAGGGAATTCACGCTCGCCCAACAAGCGCTGACGTAGGTGCCTGGGGTGTTGCCACTCCCGCTTATTCAGTAATTGACGGACATCTTCAGGCAATAATCCCCATGATTTCACAATGCTGAATCCAACTGCACACCCAGCGCGTGAGCCTGATGCTCTACACTCTTTTGTTTTCTTTTATCTAATTGGCGATCTATTTCTTCCCACGTGACTTCACATAATTGACTTTCGTGAGTATCGCTATTTCTTTCAGAAATCAACAAGGAACGAGCAGACTCGCGAGCCAGGTTAAGATTTTTATAGGGAGTAATCAGATTGACATGAATTTTAAGTTCGCGGAACACACGCAATACGCGACGACTCACCGCCTCGGCAGTATTAGAGAACGCCTCATCCAGAAAGACCGTACTGTATACCGGATAATCACAGCCTTCCGGTGTTAATACATACGCCAGACTCGCCGCTACGATTGTGCCTGCAAAAGATTCTTTTTCTCCTCCCGACTTGCCACTCGAAGAATGTAAAACATCGCGAACTTCACCCTCTTCTGAACCTAGCTCCTCAGCATAAAATGATAGCTGATAACGCGGGTCAAGCAGACGCTGGCTTTCCTGGGTACTGGCAGTTGCCGGGTTGCTGGCCTTTTCTAGAATTTCAACCACGGCCTGAAGCTGTTGGAAACGCACTTCATCATCATTATTGAAATTGGCCAATACCCGGGTAAGTTGACGATTGAACTCGTCAACATGCGGATACATTTCTTTTTTGGTACGTAAGCGCAGATGGCTGCCCTGACGAAACTCGGTGCGCCTTAATACCCTATTAATGGTTTCAATACGGTCATTGATTTCTTCTCGCTCAGAATCCATGCTGGAACGAATGCTCGCCAAGGACTGCATTGCACACTTGGTGAGGCGTTCTTGAAACTGCTCCACCAACGCAGGCAAACCTTCTTTTTCCAGTTTCTCAAGGTGCTCCAGATAGTCCGGCAGACTATCCACTTGCGCGCCCCACTCTCCAGCAATAGTCTCCCACTCTTTACGGAAAGCGGACATGGTACCCACTGATTTTTGTTGGTGAAGTTGGTTTCTATTACTCACCTTATTCAACTCAGCTTCTATTTGACGACGAAATTGTTCCTCAAGCGCGGCAGCCCGATCAAGGGCGGTATTATCCAAGCCACCCACTCTTTGCAGCAATGCTTCACGCACACTGTCCACCAAACCTGGCGCGGCTACCTCGGCTGCACGTCGCTGGTTCGATTGGGCGAGCTCAAGTTTATTTTCAATCGCGCCTTCCGACTTTTGCGCATCCTTTTTATAACCCTGAATCTCCTTAAGCCTGGCCTTGGCTTCATCCCAGGCTTTAAGCGCCATATCCAAGTCACTACCGGCACGGCTCAATTCATCCAACACCGTTTGCGCCTGCGAATACTGCTCCTGCCAACGAGGCACATCAATATCATCCCATTGGACTTCGGCTAACTTTTCCCAAAGGCGGACACGAGTCTGGGTATCATTCCAACTCTGGCGTGCTGCATTAAGCGCTTTACCGAGCAATTCTTTATCCTGAATAATCGCCCGCTCATCATTGCGCAATAAGGCTAAGCGGTCTTTATTCGAGAAACCCAATTGCCAGCGACGCCGATCATCAATTTTGGTTTGGTCTTTTTTCTCAAATCGTCCTTTCTCTTGTTGAACTAAACCCTCGCGTGTCATAGAGAAAGGCGTGACATTCAGCTCTTCAGTACTCTCTACACAATGAAGCTCGTAACGAGAAAGATGATGCTTTAACCAATCACGATGCGGATGTTGCCGCCATTTTAATTTTCGCAAGTAGCCATCGGTCTTAAAACTTGCATTGCCGGATACCTGTCTAACCACTTGCACACGCACATGCAAACCCGTGTGCCTGCCATTAAGCCAGCGGGTAACCAGTGAATACTTCTGCTCGGGCACGGCCAGAGTGGTGCGCAAGCCACCCAATGCCCGCTCAATCGCGCCTTTCCAGGCAATATGTTCCGGCTCGACATCAACCAACTCGCCGATATACATTAGCTGGTCTTGCTCTACACTTAAGTATTCGGCCATTTCATTGCGTAGCTTTTGATACGGCGGATCAATATTGGAATCCGGATGAGATTCTATTTCACGAATTTCCTGCTGAAGGTTGCGAAGCTGCTCTTCGACATTTGCTAGTTTGGTTGCTGCCTCGGCAAAGCTGTTTTGTGCATTTTCGTTTTCATCAGCAATGCCTGCTAGCGCAGTATCAATGCGCCGCCTGTTTTCAATAAAAACAGTTTCTGCCAGCACATCATCCAATCCCGCCTGTTTGGCGTCACGCTGATATTGACCAGCCGTGGTACTCACCTCAGCCAGGCGTCTTTCCACCTGTTTTAGCTTATCCCTCGCTGCATCAATACGATCACCACCCGCCTGAATATAATCTTTATGCCGTTCCTCCACCTGCTGCCCGGCATCGTTTTCCTGACGTGTCAATTCTGCGAGCTGCTGACGCACCGCTGCTAATTCTTTCTCGATCGATTCAATCTGCTGACGCCACAAAACGGCGCAGACTTCACCAAAATATATTGGCAGCCCATCTCGTTCAGCCGTAAGAGAGCTTATGTGCTGCTGGCACTCATGCAAGACTTTCTCTATCGCTGGCAAACCACTTAGCGCATCACGTTGCTTACGCGCATCCAGCAACTGGTTGTGAGTCGCCACCAGATCATCAAACTCTCGTACGGCCCTTTGGGCGTCTTCGCGGATTTTACTGGGCTCCAACACCAATACGCGGATCAAGTCTGTCAGATCATCAATCTTCTTCAAACCCAACGCTCGTGAAAGTAAGTTAGCTGCATTTCGGTTATCCATATGCAGACATTGACGGTAATACTGCTGATACTCGCCAATCGAATCGAACGGCATCACCAGTGGATCATCCCGCAATATTTTTTTCAATTGCCGAGCTTCACCTTCACCAAAGGCCTGCAGCAATTCCTCGAGGGTGACATCGCGCTTTGCTACCAGATAAACATGTTTGAAATCCACCAAGGCATTGGTCGCGTGATTGTTCCAAAATAACACCGCTAACGTTACAACCGAGCCATCATCTGCCTGATACTTGGCGCGTAAGCCGGAATAAACCGCCCCGTTACGCTTGTATTTGGTTTGGGTTTGAGCGCCATCATGCAGCGAGCCATGACTGCCACGAATATACGAAACCAATGAACGATCACTGCGATCACCCTGCGCCGCCGCCATATTAAATGAGGCTTTACTGCTGAGCAACAATGCCATCAAACCATCGATCAACGTAGACTTACCAGCACCATTGTCGCCAGTAATTAACGTGCCTTCAGGATCGATTCGCGCCGTATGCAAGCCATGAAATGAACCCCAATTGCACACCGACAGCTCCGCTAAACGAATCTGCCCACACTTAAAAAGATCAAATGCCTGCTGGCTCATAATGCCTCGTCTTGATCGGTAAGCAACTGTCCAACCAGCCCCTGATACTCTGCCAGCATCTGCTCCAGAAACTCCGCATTAACCACATAACGAATAACCGGCGTAATCTCAAAACGTTCATCATCTCCTCTCACTGACGCCAACAATTTTCGCTCTTTCATTTTTATTATCGCACCGCTTAATTTGCGGCGATCTCTTCGACTGCTAGTGGTTAAGGGCAAAAACGGCGTTAATTGAGCCTCAATGCGTTCAACATCAATGATGACCTGTTGTTCACCTGCTGTCTGTCGTTCCTGATAATGCTTTCTCAACACCAATAGCAGCAGCGTATCATACAGCGAAAGCGTTCGCCGGCTAATCAATGCTGAGCTTTCCTCCTCCTCTCCAATCTCTTCTTGATCTTGTTGCTGCAGCAAAAGCACTACACCAGCAGGTTGGTCAATGAGCATGCGCAAGTACATGTCAGCAAGGTGATCTTCCATCAGCGGTTGATAACGACATAATAATTCATAAACCAACGGCTTGGCACTGGCTAACACCACACCACTGCGCAAAAGCTCTACTAATGCCCGGCGAGCATCTGGTGGCAAGCGGCCACGGCCCAACTTATTATCCGTTGTAATCTCTTCGGCATCATTCTCCGATGAGGTTTGCTCAGCAAGCTCATTCGTCTCAATCTCAAGTAAAGAGGATTCACTAGCCTGTTGGCTCCCCGCTGCGGCCAGACGATCAAAAAAACCGGGATCAGAATCAGATGGATTTGTCACAATATAACCTCAGATAGTTCTTCAGGAAACATCTCAGCACTGAGTTGATAGCAGGGAATAGTCGCCTGTATGTAGGTGCCAGTTCGATCTCTAACGGATATTTTTTCCTTGCCTTGCAAATGAGCCGCCCCCACGTTTTTCGCTACGCGCAGGTAAGCCACCAGTTCTTCCAGACCTGCATCAATCACGTGCTGTTGAATCATCACAGCTACAGTCATTGATCCTTTCTGCCGCAAAGTATCGCGCATCCGACTCGCCACTTCAATGAGTTGCACGCTCTCCAAACAATCCAGCATCAAACCACTAGGGTTGGAATGATTTTCCTGTGCTTGAATATTCCGGGTATCCAATTGTTCTTCCGGCACACGCAAGCGTAAACTGTCAATTGAGCTAATTTTGACGCTTCCACTTGGCAAATTCAAAGGCAGGTTTACTTCCAGATTTATATTGCTTTCATTAAATTGCACCGCAGACTGCTCAAGTTGGCGTAAGAGTCGCTCCACGGCGCGGTTTTCCATATGCGCACCGCTTTCGACATAAGCCCTGAGGCTTTCTTCTGTACGCCGCCGCACCTGAAAAACGCGTTTACTCTCACGCGTAAGCTCCCGTGCAAGATGACCAAGAAAACGAGTCTCTTCGGCTGACAGATGGTGCGCCGCTGATCGACCTAAAATGGAGCGCAGTTGCTCACGAAATTCAACACTGCGATTCTGATCACATAACAACTGAAAAAAACCATCAAACGCTCGACCGGCATCAGACTCAGCCAACAAATGTTCCTTTTCCAGCAGGGCGAGTATGACTTCGCCCCGACTTCCGCCAGACTCGATCATTTGCACCCGCAGGCTCTGATCCAGTGAACGAATCTCATCTTCAACCCGCCGAAAGTCGCCAGTTAACACCGCGGCAAGCTGATAGATTTCACGTATCCGCTCGCGCTGCTCGGCGGCAGACAATTCATGCACCACACCGGCGGCCAGGTTATCGATTTCACGCTGCAACGTGGCCTTTTTATGTTCCAGCAGGGTGATACGCTCCTCGGGATTGGGACTAAGATCTACCGCCAACTGGTTTACGGCATCCTGCACAATTCTTAAGTGAGACGCCGAGGCATGAACTTCACGCTGCTCCAGGCTTTGACAAAAACGCATTGCCACGTCGCAGGCATCGGTACAAGTAAGCTGGTCATCGAGCTCTCGCAGCCACCCGGCATGTATCCATTCTCGCAGGTAGGCACCCGCACTTTTCTCCAGCTCACGCCCTTCATCCCGCAACCGGCTTAGCTCAGACTCCAACACCACCCGCGCCCGACCAAAGGCCACCTCGCTCTCTTCCCGAAAAACCTCTGAGACAAATGCCAAAATCAGCGGTGCATTATCAGCCCGCAACAAACGCCATGCAACATGTTCAGACTTGAGTCGACTAAAGCGGGAGTGGAAAGCGGCTATGTTCATTGCTTACTTAAACCGTCAACAGGGGTGACATGCAGTGGGCAGTCAAGATAAAAGCAAACATCCAGAATTCTAGACAGCATGTTAAAGGTAAGCCTCGCCTTAGCAAAAATCCATTCCACTTCTTTCTCAAATTTCTCGTTTGCTACTTCTGAGACATGCCATTTTTTCTGGGTTGATAAAGGCGTTTTATGAGAAATTGGTGTCTTGAATGTTGTTTTTTCAGTTACTGAGTTTTTCTGCATAGTCAAAGATAAAGAAACCCGTTGTCACACTAATAAAAGTTTACTTTGGTTAGTTTAACGAGTTTCCTTACCCTTTTCGAGGACAAAATGGATGTAAGCTTTGCAGAGCACTGTCAGATTTTTGAGATTGGATTGTTTAAATACAAACAATAACGCGATAAAAACTTGTAAAGACCCAAAATGGGGCTTATAGTACCCAAATTGGGTCTTTTACGGTGGCTTCGATATGTCTAATATCACTATCGGTGATGCTTTGTTCACCAAAACACAACAGCGAGTTCTAGGTTTGCTTTATAGCAAACCAGATAGGAGCTTTTATACAAACGAAATTGTACGGTGGGCCGATATGGGTCGTGGCACGATCCGTCGCGAACTGGATCGATTGGGCGCTGCGGGATTATTGGAAGTTTCACGTGAGGGGAATCAACTTCATTATCAGGCAAATCCCCGAAACCCTATTTACCATGAACTTTTAGGGATAGTTAAGAAAACATTTGGCATAACAGATGTTATCAATCTGGCGCTTTCTCCATTGGCAGGAAAAGTTAAATGGGCTTTTATCTTTGGTTCTGTCGCGAGTGGCAAAGAAACATCGGCTAGTGATATTGACTTGATGATTATTGGCGACATTGGTTTTTCTGAGGCAGTCAATGCATTGTATTCAGTGCAGGAAACGTTGAGTCGGGAAATTAACCCCAAAATTTATAGCGAAGTGGAATGGATTCAAATGCTAACTAACAAAGATTCTTTTATTAAAGAGGTATTATCGAAGCCACGAATGAATGTGATGGGAGATAGTAATGAGTTTAAATAATTTAGTCGGTGTAAGTTTAGAGAGTGTTGAGCCTGACGCTTCAGTTATTAAGCGATTGTTAGCTGCAGCTGAACGCAATATTGCAGACTCTCACATTATGGAAGTGAGCTCTGAAAATCGATTTGATGCTGCATATAAAGCCATTATGCAATTATCGAATGCGGCATTGCAGGCGAACGGATTCAGAACGCTGACGAGAAAACCTGGACACCATATGACGATGATACAAGTATTGAGCCAAACGATAGGCTTAGATAAAAAAATGGTTATTGTATTAGATGCATTGCGTAAACAGCGAAATGTCGCTGACTACTCGGGTGATATTGTGCCTACCAGTGCGGTTGATGAATGCGTGAAACATGCAGAAAATTTATTACATGCTGTAAATATTTGGCTGAAAGAAAATAAATCTGAATTAATTGAAAACTAGGGTCAAGCTTGATTTTATATTTCATCATCGTTTGAATTAACAGTTACATGGCCATCGTTCGTTAGAAACTATAAACCAAATTAACGCCGGTCAATGTGTCAGTTTTTTTACCTTTGTCACCGGTAACGTCCGTATTATAACGTGCCGTAAAACTGATTTTAGCTGACAAGGCGCCCGTAATGGAAAGTCCAAGACCAGTAATTGATTCGATATAACTATTATCCTGAGCAGCTTCCACGCGAACGGTTTCAAAGAAGCGCGCGGTATTAGAAATGCGCCCGATATATTTACCACCAAGATAATAAACTAATTCGTTACCATCCAAATTGGCAGTACTCGGAGAGGATAAATATACAGTTTGTCGTGCGCCAAGACCTAGCTCAACATCCACTAGATGCTTCTCAGTAGAAACGAGCTGACGCCCATAACCCGCAACTCCAGTAGTACGATGATCAATGGAACTGAATTTATCCTGATCATAACGTAGGAAGGAAAATAAATAATCTTGATCCGTCATGAAATAACGGGGCTTGTAACCAATATCACAATTTTCTGCTGTTCTCTTGCCGCTGCTTTTTGCGTAATAAAAGTGCCCGAAAATGTTATGCCTCCAGCTTTCCTGAGTCAGTTCAAAATCAATTATAGTATTAAATACTGTATTGTCGGTATTACCACCTGAGCTGGAGATGCCCAACTCAGCCTCTCCTGTCCAATCGGCGTGACTATATCCACTTATTGATAGCCCAGTAGTAACAATAATAATTATTAATGTTTTTTTTATCTTCATTTAAAACTCCCCTCACACTATATATTTCCATAAATCACCAACTAAAACAGTGTAGATATGGCTCTTGACTTGTTAATTATTGCGCAAATCAAAATCCTGTGAAGCTTTATGGCCCTGCAAAGGATAACCAGTGTGTCAACCACACTAACCTATCAATAAGTATAGTATGTAATTCCGTTAACGTACTGTGCATCGCACACCAATGTATATAAGGTCTGGCAATTTTTCACTACTAATTTAAACCGCTCTTTTTAACTTTTGATTGTTTGCGGCATTTTGGTTATCAGACTGGGCAATAATCACCAGAGGTATTTTATCGCGGCATTCGGTATCAACTATGCTGGAACGGACAACCAAACGGGTAATTTCAGGACGTAAAAAACCCAACTAATACTGAACGAGGTATTCACTAAGGACGATAAATTTGTGCCAGCTTACAGACAAACATGCGCGATTCCTATTAAGGGCAGGTATCAGACCAACAACGAGCAAAAATAGGATGATTATCGACAGGGTAGAAAAGATGTTGAAACAAGCCATCGAAATTGAGCCTGACGATGCAGATGCTTACGTTTTATTGGGACATCATTACAGGGGCAGATCTACACCCCAAAAATGGGTGTAGATCTGTCACTGACAGAAATAAACCGAAAAAATCTCAAAACAATTATAAATATTTCTCACCAAAAATAAAACATAAAGAAAAGCAGTCACTTTTCATGTACATTTAAATGCGCT
>CALZHW010000065.1 GCA_945787125.1 uncultured Ectothiorhodospiraceae bacterium | reverse complement strand
TAGCGCGTTATCAGGAAGTGAACGCCATTATTTCAGCCGCCACTCCGGAGAATTTTAATTACGCCTTGATTGATGTGGTGAATGTGTTGGCCGATATGTCTGCGGGCAAGCTACCACGCATTGAAACGCCGCCAAAAGCAGAAAGTCTGGCAACCAATCAGGCCCAGGACCTTGGGGCCGGTAGTCAGCTCATTGGTAACCCATCTTATGGTCAATGGGCCAACCAGGGTGGTACCTCAGTTTGGGAATGGTACGGCATGTATGCAATGTTTCGTGATCTTACAGGTGGTCGTAGTTACAGCTTTAATCAATGGGACCGGAATCGAGATTGGAGCTACTACAGTGACATTGGCCGCAACAAAAACGGGCAATATCAAGCTGGGAAAAATACCGCGCCTTCGACTAAAAAGCACGCAAGTGGGCGGGATTATGGCGTAAGCCGTAAGAGTTACGGCAGTAATAGTGCCAAGCGACGATCAAGCACATTCAGTAAGGGTGCAGCCAAGAGTACGTCAGCGGTCAATAAAAGCTCATCAAAAATGCCGGGTAGCTTTCGAAATCGCAGTACTTACTCGCGTGGTATTGGTGGTAAGTAAGTCGGATAACTATTTTTGACAATCGGCGTTTGAATATTTTGGCGATAGTCATCGCCATTGCATACGTTGAGCGCCGATTGTGAGCAGTAAGAATTCAACCTAGAATCCGCAGTTGAGCAGCCTGTAGTGGCGTCATTTTGTGCTGAATTGCGTAATGAAATATTTCCCAAATGGTTGTTCCCTTTGGAAAATATTTCATATAGTAAGGCAGTGCAAAAGGGCGTGCAATACAGGTTGCAGTGACTCACCAAAAGGATGAGCTACGATGTAGTTAATATATTTAATAAATTCATAATGTTATATTGACATGTAAACGTTCAACTGCGGAATCTAGGTTTAAACAAGGGAAATAAATGGAAAGTCAAAATTTAGTGAATTGGTATCCCGATCTATTAGCAATTTTATTGGTTGATTTGGTGATTGCGGTGGCGTTACTGACGGCATTTCGGAAACTTGCCGGGATCATTAGCAATGTTAGCTCAACCCATGAGTTAGCTGAAAAAGATAATGTCGCTTTTGGCTGGGTGTTCGCCGGAGGAATTCTCGCACTCTCTATTGTTATGACCGGTGCGATATCGGGTGAGGTGGCGAGCAGTTTTTTTTACGAAGTTGTCTTGGTATTAGGTTACGGCGTGGTCGGTATCGTGTTAATGATGCTAACTCGCAAAGTGTTTGATGAATTCACCTTAACTGAAATCAATGTGCATGACCAAGTCATGCAAGGCAACCTTGCGGTGGCCATCGCAGATATCGGCAACCTGCTCGCGACTGCCATTATTGTGCGCGCAGTTATGGTCTGGATAGACGATACCAGCTTATTTGGCTTGGTTGCCGTTGTGATTGGCTTTATGGTATCACAAGCTGTGTTAATGTTGGTTACCAAATACCGCATGCGGGTGTACGCCCGGCGTCACCAGGGAAGTAGTTTGCAAGCGGCGCTTGAGGCAGGCAATAAAGCGCTGGCTTTGCGATATGCCGGACATAAAATTGGGGTGGCGCTGGCGGTCACTGCGGCATCTGGATTCGTGGTGTATAACGACGAGCGCGTCATTGTAACCTGTCTTGTCTGGGGTTTGATATCACTCGTTTTAACCGTCTTTTTGTCATTGCTGGCGATTATTGCACGGCATGCAATATTGGCAAAAATAGATGTGGTTGAAGAAGTGGATAACCAGCAAAATTTAGGCATCGGTTTAATTGAAGCCAGCATCTATATCGCAATCGGTTTGATTTTGTCGAGTTTAATTGCTTAATTGAAGCCAAAAAATCCACTGCTTAGCGAGAAGCCGCAAACAAACTCGCCCCGCTCAACGCTGATTGACGATATTTTTTTAATTTCGATCATGGCGGTGCTGGCTGGCTGCGGGATGATTTACGAATATTTGCTTTCGCATTATGCTTCACGAGTTTTAGGTGCCGTTGAATCAACGATATTTACCATGATTGGTGTCATGATTGTCGCAATGGGTTTTGGTTCGTTTGCTGCAAAAAAAATTGAAAAAGTGTATACCGCATTTGCCTGGCTTGAATTAATTATTGCCTTGCTGGGTTTGTTGTCAGTGCTTTTGATTGCGTCATTGTTTGCCATTTCATATCAGTTGCCGCAAATTTTTGTTGAAAACTATGGTCTGCCAAGTGATCTAAGCCCACAAGGTGGAATTTTTCACATACTGCATGCCCTTGCCCGATTTTCTCCATTCTTGATTGGTTTCATTCTAGGCTTCTTGATTGGCATGGAAATCCCTTTAATTGCGCGCATTCGTGAGCATGTGCATCAAAGTAACTTGCGCCACAATACCGGTACTATTTATGGGGCAGATTATATCGGTGCAGGTGCAGGCGCGGCGATTTGGGTAACCCTGATGCTGTCGATGGAAAATTCACATGCAGCAGCCTTAACCGCTACCGCAAACTTATGCGTGGGCCTGGCTTTTTATTGGCGTTATCAAAAACATATTCGCTTCGCGGGTTATTTCTTTCTGGCGCAGTTAGGTTTGCTGGTATTGCTTATTGTTGTTTTTCTGCAAGGTGATGATTTAGCGTTTGTGTTGGAAAATAGTCTGTACAAAGACAAAGTCATTTATAGTCAGCATAGTAAATATCAGCATATCACGGTGACTGAGCGAGTTATGTCGGCGGAAAAACCTAAGATTTATAATTTGTATATTAATGGCCGATTGCAATTTTCTTCGGTTGACGAATATATTTATCATGAAATGTTGGTTCATCCAGCCATGATGGCTTCCGCCAAACAAGATGATGTATTGATCATTGGCGGTGGAGATGGTTTAGCGTTACGTGAAGTTTTACACTGGCAGCCTAAAAGCGTGCTAATGTTAGAGCTGGATAAGATGATGATTGATTTTTTTGCCAGAGAAAAATTTGATGAAAAAAGTGGCAAGATTATTAACGAACCGTTGTTAGCACTTAATCAAAAGGCATTGCTGAATGAGCGGCTGAGTATTGAGTACGGTGACGCCTTTAATCAGGTTGACGAATTGTTGGCAAGAATGCAGCAATTTAATGTCATCATTGTTGACTTGCCTGACCCGAATCATCCTGACCTAAATAAATTATATTCTGTGCGTTTTTACCAAAAACTGTTTCATTTATTAACCGGGGATGGCAGTCTGGTGATACAGTCCACTTCACCTTACCACGCGAAAAAAGCCTTTGTAAGTATCGGAAAAACAGTTAAGGCAGCGGGTTATCAAGGCGTTGAGCAGTATCACGAGAATGTTCCCAGTTTTGGCGAGTGGGGTTGGACAATCGCGACCAAGATGGGCGCCTTGCCGAGTGAGCGTATTGCCCAGCAGGAAAATCTGCCAGCAAATCTGCGTTGGGCCAGCAAAGAGATGATTCGTCGATCGTTTGTTTTTCCGCCGAATTATTTTGCCAATATTGCTGAAATTGAAATTAATACTTTAAATCAGTATCAGTTGTACCAATATCATCAAGAAGCGTGGAGATTGGAGCAAGGTGTGCCAAATATTGAGCCTTAAGGGAATGCGAGCTTCCTAGGGTCGTGAGTTGCAAGAAAATTTTGCGCTGAATTGGCAAATTGTGTAAAGAAACAGGAATCCGACATATTATGTCTTGACATATCATGTCGAAATGGATAAATTAGCAGACATATTATGTCAAAGGGTAAGAATGAACGTTAAAACTATCGCTACAGGCTTGGAAAAGCTGGGAGTAGACAGTCGCGAAGGCTATGACTTTGATTACCAGATCATCCCTGGTGAAGAGGAAGTGCTGCAAATCAGTCTGAGTGAACGGGAAGAGATACCAGTTTATTTAACACTGACAGATACTCAGATTTTGTGTATTTCCTATTTATGGGATGAGAGTGAAATAAAGCCTTCGGCAAAACATGAAATGATAGAAATGATGCTGGAAATGAGTCTTCCAATGCCCTTATCCTCATTTTCGCGTATAGGTAATCGATATGCTGTATTTGGCGCGTTATCTCTGGGCTCTACGATGGAAGATATTGCTCATGAAATAGTGACGCTAAGTGACAACACTTTAGAAGCCATTGAAGTAATGTCCGATTATTTAAACTAAAAAGGATAGCATATGAGTTTATTGAAAAAGATTTTTACGGCAATGCGCGGCGGCGCTAGAGAAGCAGGCGAAGCTATTGTAGATGCTAATAGTATTCGCATTCTCGAGCAGGAAGTTAATGATGCTGAAACCCATATAAGTAAGGCCAAGCAAGATCTAACAACAGTTATGGCAAAAGAAATGCAGGCTAATCGTGAGATAGAGCGATTACAGCAGCAAATATCAGAATACGAAACTTATACAATGGATGCGTTGAATAAAGGCAATGAAGCCTTGGCAACAGAAATTGCTGAAAAAATAGCGGCGCTAGAGCCTGAATTACAGCTGCAACAGGAAACAAAAAATAGTTTTTCTGTGCATGCGGATCGATTGAAGCAATTAGTTAAAAAGACAGAGCGCCAGTTAGCAGAGCATAAAAGACAGCTCGTGATGGTGAAAACCACTGATAGTGTGCAAAAGGCCACTTCGGCAATTAGTGACAACTTTAGCAATAGTAACTCTAAAATGATGAGCGCAACAGAATCATTAGAGCGCATTAAGCGAAAGCAAAAAGACTTTGACGACAAACTCAAAGCAGCAGAGGTTTTAGATGCTGAAAACGCCGATTTTTCATTGGATGAAAAGATGAGAAAAGCGGGTATTGGCCCCCAGACCACGACCGCTTCAAACGTCCTTGAGCGTATAAAAGCCAAAAAAGGAGCGTAAAACCCCTGGTAGCCCCCCTCCCTAATACCAGAGGTTTGTATTACGCTCCACCCCTAAAAGCCGCGATTTGCATAAAATCGCGGCTTTTTTTATGGAATAAATTTTTATTATCCCATATGGTTAGTTGGTCACAATTGAATAAAGGTTGAATGATGAAAACGTGGATAAGCTCAATATTTGGTGGCGATGATTCCGCCAATTCTGTTCGTAAACTAACACACCCCCGCGATCTTCAGCCAGGCGATATTATTAAGTTTAGATATTTGCCTCAAGCAGAAATAAGCAACAAGCAATTTGAGTTGGTTGAAGTGAATACCTATGATTTTAAAGATCGAAATTTAACGGAATTCGTTTTGCAAGGTGATATGCCAGAGAATATTTACTTGACGGTTGATGAAACGGGTGATGTGCCGCATCTGGCTATTTGCCAAAAAATTAATCGCGACTTGGTTGAGCAGTTATTTGATATCGATGAATTTGCATTGTTGTTTGATGATGAGTCGAATAATATCATCCATCGGCAAAAAGAATTGCCGCAACTGGAAGGCTGGACTGCGCCCAGTTATCAACAGGAAATATTTTCAGAACGAGGCTACTTTTACAAAGGAGATTATCGGCATAAAATGACGCCGCAAGATGAAGAGCAGGATGAGGATTTTGACTATTACCTTGCAATCGACGATAGTCGGCAGTATGTTATTGAAGCAGAAGTATATTCAGGTGGAGAAACGGACGTGTTGATCACTGTCTGGCGGCCGCTAACAGATATTGAAGAAATGTGGCCGGGTGCTCATGGTTGAAAAGTCCAAACAAACAAAACAATTACCTAAAAAATGGCAAGCCTCTGATAAAGCCATGCGCGCGGTGCAAGTCGCTTTTTATGTTGATGAAAAAGTACAGCATAAAATTCGTCAGGAAGCGTGTTTGCAAGGTATCAGTCCCTCAGACATGATCAGGAGTATTACTCACCTGCCGGTATCATCTCCGCCCCAGCGACCACGTTTGACCGCGTCGTTAAATCAGGAAGACTATCGACAGCTTGCCGAAAGATACGGCCTTGATCCAGAAGATACGCTGGAAATTAAACGCCGGGTCATGCAAGAGCTCATTGACTATGCTTCTACAGATTAATTAAACGCGTGTATTCAGGGTAACTTTACTATTATTATTCACAAACTGCTCAAGCGCAATCATACCAGGCAGCTGCAGCGTATGCTTGATATGGACATGGGGCGACGTACATTACGTTTTTTGTTCATTTTTATCTCGCTTGTCGCCCTGCATGTTATTGCAATGCAGGTCTTCGAAGATATGCCATTCGCGGATGCGTTGTGGCTAACTTTGACTTCGGTAACCACCGTGGGTTACGGTGATTTATACGCTAAAACAGAGCTAGGCCGATTTTCAACGGTTGTGTTGATTTATTTTGGTGGCATTTTTATTTTGGCGAAGTTGGCGGGTGATTATTTTGATTATCGCCTGGAACGAAAAGAACGAATGCTAAAAGGCCAATGGAGGTGGGGTATGCAAGACCATATCGTTATTATAAACACACCGCAGCATAATGCTGAGCAATATTTTGAGCGTTTGATCGCGCAATTTCGCGAAATTGATGAGTACAAAGAGATGCCGATTCAATTGCTGACGTCGGTGTATGCGAGTGGATTGAGCCCCGCTTTGCAAAAACTCGGGGTAGTTCATTTCTCGGGTGATGCAGACAAAGAAGATAATTTGTTAGCGGTTAATGTCAATGAAGCGGCTTATGTCATCATTTTAGCCAGCGATGAAACCGATAAACGTTCGGATAGTTTTACCTTTGATGCCCTGCACCGATTAAAAGAAATGAATATCACAGGACGCATTCTTGTGGAATGTGTTGAAGATGTAAATCGGCAACGTTTTTTTGATGCTGGCGCTAGTTCTGTCATACGACCCATCCGTGCATACCCTGAATTAATTGTTAGAGCAATTGTCGCACCGGGCTGTGAAATAGTGATGGAAAACCTCTTCACCCATGGTGGCAATCATACTCGCCGTTACGAGGTGAATATCAATGGGTTACGCTGGAGTGATGTGGTTTGTATTCTCATAAACCATGGGCTGGGAACAGCGCTGGCATATTTAGATGAGTCAAATAACGTGGTGATAGACCCAGTTCCTACGGCAAAAATAAAGGCAAGGGGAATCATTCTGCTGATTAGAGAGCAGCATATTCCTCAGGCGCTTGAGGTTGAGCAGGCGATCGCAGCCATTGACTAATCCTAGATTCCGCAGTTGAACGTTTACAGGTCAATATAACATCATGAATTTATTAAATATATCAACTACACCCTAACGTTTCAAATAATTGCGAAAAATATATGTTTCGTGCTTGTATATAAGAGTAAATACGTATTTTTATGTGTTTTCATAACTTCACTAAAAGTGAGTTTTAGAAACACTCTTATTTGTTCTCATTAGCCTGAATATGTGGCATATTTGGCGTTTTTTAGTAAAAAATTTGAAACGTTAAGGTACACTTAAGTTCACCCTTTGGATGAGTCACTGCAGCCTGTAGTGCACGCCCTTTTGTACTGCCTTGCTATATGAAATGTTTCCCAAAGGGAACAACCATTTGGGAAACATTTCATTACGCAATTCAGCACAAAATGACGCACACTACAGGCTGCCCAACTGCGGATTCTAGAATAATGGCGCTACGGGTTTTATCAGACAGAGTAAACCTGTGATTTGGACTAGATTTGAATTAAAGGTACGTGATGAATAACTGGTACATGCTAACATTAGTTGGAAATGACAGAACGGGAATCGTCGCTAAAGTGACCCGGATTTTACAGCAGAATAACTGCCAGCTTGGAGAGGCTTCAATGTTACGCCTGGGCGGAAATTTTACTATCATGATGATGGTAAATAGTGAGCTCAGTTCGGATGACATTATCACTGCCTTGCAGGCCATCAGTGCTGAGTTAAATTTACAAGTACACCTTGATGAAATTGAGGGGCGTTTACATGAGCATCATATCCCCAATGTTTTGGTGACGGTAATTGGTGCTGACCGAGGTGGCATTATCGCGCAAGTCACGGAGAAATTGTTTAATGTGGGTTTTGATATTTTGAATCTGGATTCTGATGTCGCGGGAACGGATGAACGAGCTATTTATATCATGCGCATTGAAGGCCAAGCGCTTGATGGTATCGAATCCATCGAAGCGGCGTTGCAACCGTTAAAAGCCGATGGCATTGATATTAGCGTGCAGGCGATAGAGACATTGATCGCTTAGTAATGGCAATTCATCCGATCCTGACTTATCCGAATCAACAGCTCAAGCAAGTTTCTCAACCGGTCGATAATTTTGATCACAATTTGCGAGCCTTCATTGATGAGCTGCAAGAAACCATGCATGATGGACCAGGTGCAGTGGGTATCGCAGCACCACAAATAGGCCATGCGATACGTTTGGTCATTGTTGATGTTTCAAACAAAAAGAAAATAAAACATCACGGTCATTTGGTATTGGTGAATCCAGAGATTGTTGAATGGCAAGGGCTGGCAGTTGGCCGAGAAGGTTGTTTGTCGGTACCTGATTTCACCGGCAATGTTGTCAGAGCCGAGCGAATAAAGCTTAATGCCTTTGATGCTTATGGCGAGCCATTATCCTTTGAGATGGAAGGTTATGAGGCGCGTGCGCTGCAGCATGAAATAGATCATTTAGACGGCTTGTTGTTTCTTGACAGGTTAGTTAGTCGGCGTAATGATTTGTTTGAAAGAAAAAAGCGGTAAGTTGTTACAAAAAACGATAATAAAGAGAATTTATAGTGAATAATGAAAAATGCCCTTGTGGCTCAAACAAGACCTTTCAGGCGTGTTGTGAATCCCTTGTTAATGGTATTGAAAAAGCAAAAACAGCCGAGGCGCTTATGCGTTCACGTTATAGTGCTTATGTAAAAAAAGTATTTTCCCATGTTTATAATAGTTATCACCCTGAAACAAAAAAACATTTTGCGCTGGATGCCATCGAGCGACAGGCTGAGCACATCAACTGGGTTGGTTTAACCATTAATGAGGTTGAAATGGGTCTGGAGCTTGATGCTGAAGGTTATGTCAGTTTTAGTGCACAGTATCAAATGAATGGGCAATCACACTACCTCAATGAAAAAAGTCGCTTCGCGAGAGTCGATGGTGAGTGGCTGTATGTGAACGGTGAAACAAAATTCAGCAGCAAAGCCAGCGCAGAAAAGGTTGGCCGCAATGCACCTTGTCCTTGTGAGAGTGGTAGAAAATATAAAAAATGTTGCGGAGCGATGGTGTAGGAGCCTGCTCTTGCTTGTTTTGGAGCCCCTGATTACCAAGCTCCAGCGTGGTACTCATACTGCGGTTTAGATGTGCTCAAACTGCATCAGCCCGCAGGAGCGGGATGAGTTTTGTGACTCAAGTTTTTCTGAGTTCAACGTTGTGAAATTGTCACCTTCCCGCACCCGTAGCGGCAAAACCTTACCGAGAGACGCCGTGAATACGTCCTTGTAGGCTTGACGGCAGCATCCATGCTGCCAACACTCTCATTAAGGCCTTGCCACTACGAGCGCTGATTTCGAGAAATAGTTTGAACTCTGAAACTTGAGTTGTGGAATCTATACTATAATACTAAGTGAGAGAATGAGAAAACTCCTAAGGAGATTGAATTATGCGAGCAATAGCGGTTGTAATATTGAGTACGGTACTGTTTCTGCCTCTTAGTGTGATGGCTGAGGCGTGTACCTACAGTGAAGCGCAATTGGCGTTTAATAACGGTAACCTGCAGCGAGCTAATGTTTTAATGCAAATGGCTGCAAGGGATGGTGATAAAAGAGCGATTCTTTTTCTACAGGGTCAGCGGGTTGAGTATTTGGCAGAATTGAATCCCCAGCTAGCTGCCCAAAATAAATAAATTTTTTCTGGTTTCCAGGGTCTTCCGTGGGAATCTATACCGCACTTGCGCCTAAATTCATCATTTGACCGCTTCGAAATACGGCCAAACCTCCATGCAGTCGTACGATGCGTATGGCATGTTTTTTATCGCGCCTAGCCCATCACGATTAAAGATGCACTCTTCATGTCGTCCAATTGATGAATTTAGCTTGAATGCCTGTGTAATATGCATTCCCACCCTGGGCATGGGAACGGGAGATTTCAATCGTATGCACTCCCGCACCGTGCAGAGTGGCCGCGAGAAAGTTACTTGCGCACTTTAAAATGCACAGTTTGTGGTGCTGCATTTTTAATTTGCAATATTATCGGGATTTCAAGGCCAGATGTGATTGCCCGGTTTGGTTTAATCAGCATGAAGTGCTTGCCTGCAGGTTCGAACTTGATGCTTTCATTGGGTGCAAGGTGTAGCTGTTTCAATTCCGTCATTCGCATCATGCCGTCTTCAAAGCTGGTCACATGAAGCTCCACACTCGAAAACAGTGGACTGGATACAGCCTCCACCGTTATTGCTTCATCACTGGTATTTGTTAACTCAACATAACCCGCTAAATTATTGGCACTCGGCGGAGCCTCCCGAACCCAGGGATTTGTAACCTCCAGTGGTTCAGCCAGTAAAGTTGTGCTGAAACCCAGCCATGCCAGCAGAATCCAAACTTTAATCATAATGTTTCCTGACAAGCTGGTAGGCTCTGGATATTTGTATTGCGGAATGTGGCGCCAGTGCATAAGCGCGTTGTTTTCCATCGGGTGCGATCAGGTATATAGCAGCGAAATGTGTGACAACATAATCTTCACTGGTCGTATCGCCTTCAAAGCCATAAATCACGCCTAATGGTTCCTTAAATTTATCAATTTCACTTTTCTGTCCCGATACACCGATAAATTTATCATTGAAAAATGTCACAAACTCTTTGAGTTTCTCTGAACTGTCGCGCTTGGGATCAACTGAAATGAATACATACTGGGTATCTTCCGGCGTGTCCGGCATGGCGCTGACTTTATTCAATTCAGTCATTGATGTGGGGCAGACATCGGGACAGTTAGTAAAGCCAAAAAAAACTAAACTCCACTGGCCTTTGAGGCTGGCGTTATTGAATATCCGATTATTATGATCCACAAGCTCGAAATCAGGCAGTCGGACGGCCGGTGAATCGATGAAAACACCTTTAAGATCTTCAGGAATAGCCGGTTCAGGTGGCTCCGCAGGGGGTATGAAGGTGGTGGCAAGGATAGCCAGTCCAATAGCAACAAAAATAATAGGGATGATTTTTTTCATGATAGTTAATACATCTCATTGATTTTGAGTAGCTTGCTGGAATCTATCTTGTGAGCATTAATTCGCAAAGGATCATCGTTATTGATGCGCTGTATCATGGTGACCATTTCTTTGGTAAAGCCGTTTTCGTGCTTGATGGAGAATTGGTAGATATAAAACCGCCCGCTTAAGCGGTTATCTGTCAGTTTGCGCGCCAGCTTAACGGAAATTACCGGGCCCATTGCCTCTTGAATTGCCGCGTAATATTCTTCCCACCGTTCCTGTGGTCGAGCATTGAAATAATCTTGCCCCGCCAAAGCAAAAGCGTCGGTATATTTCCCCTCATTAACCGCATTAACAAATTTAAGCGCTAGCGCATTGGCTTCTTCGTTAGATGGAACTTCGCCTTGGCAAGCGATTAGTGAAAAAGTCAGCGCTAAAACCGACAAACTTTTGAAAAATTTTTCCATATCACCCTCTAATTTTAATTAATAATGATTTTATTTTATTTTGTTCCAGTACGTGTTCTATTTGATTGATTTTGGAAATACTATCGTAAGGTCCTATGCGCACGCGGTAAAGGGTTTTGTTTTCGTGCGCTTTAACAGCATGGATTTTTGCTTGTATTCCCAGAAAAGCGAGGCTGGCCTTGCGTTTGTCAGCATCTTTAAAACGCAGGAAGGATCCAGCTTGCAGCTCATAGACAGAAATTTGACTGTTGGGTTTTGTTATTGGCTTCGACTTGACCACCGTTTTCGGTTGTTGCGGTTGTTGTTCAATGGGTTCGACAACCTCTTCAAGCGGGACGTTCACTTCCCGATTAGGTAATATGTCATAGAATTTGAAACGTTCTTCCTCAGGCTTTCTAGGGTCTTGCTGGATTTCAGTCTTTTTTGCAGACACTGGCTTTTCAATAAACGTCGCTGTGTCGGGCTCTGTTAGCGGGGCTTCACTGTTTAAATAGACCAAAAACGCGACAAAACCGCCGATAACAAAGATACCGCTGGCCAAAATCCACTTGGAAGTAGGTTTCCCCTGCGACTTTGTTTGTCTATCAATCACTGCATTTTTTGATTCTGAGACATTTTTGTAATCTTTTGTCACCTACATCGCCTCAGGCGCACTGACACCAATGAGTGTTAATCCATTGTAAAGAACTTGTCTTGTTGCACTAATCAAATATAGTCGCGGATTTCTCAACTTTTCATCATCAACGATGAATTTGTGGGCGTTATAATACGTATGAAAGTCATTGGCCAGTTCGCGTAGGTAATAGGGTATTTGGTGCGGCTCATAATTTATCGCGGCGCTGGTGACAATTTCCGGAAAGCGTGAAATTGTCGTGAGTAAGTCTTTTTCATGCGCATTAGTTAACTGTGTTAAATTTTCTTCGGCGATTTGTTTGTTATAAGTCAGGCTTTTTTCACCCAGTTCTTTAAAGACGCTGCAAATACGTGCATGGGCGTATTGAATGTAATAAACCGGGTTTTCGTTACTTCTTGATTTTGCTAAATCAAGATCAAAATCCAGATGCTGTTCACATTTTCGCATGACATAGAAGAATCGCGCCGCATCATTACCCACCTCTTCACGCAATTCGCGCAAGGTGACAAATTGCCCACTGCGGGTAGACATGGATATTTTTTGGCCTTTGCGATAAAGCACAGCAAATTGCACTAATAAGACGTCTAGCTTGTCTGAATTCATTCCCAGTGCTTGAATAGCGCCCTTTACCCGTGATACATAACCATGGTGATCCGCACCCCAGATATCCAGGCATTTTTCAAAGCCGCGATTAAACTTATTATTATGGTAAGCGATGTCTGAGGCAAAGTAAGTGGACTGGCCATTATCACGCACCATAACCCGGTCTTTTTCATCGTTGAAATGGGTCGAGCGAAACCACAATGCGCCGTCTTTTTCATACACCATGTTGTTGGCTCTGAGTTTATCAATCGCACTCTTAATGTCGTTGCTGTCCATTAAGCTACGTTCTGAAAACCAACGATCAAAAGTCACACCAAATTCTGCCAGGTCTTCGCGAATATCGTCTAATATGTTGTTGAGCCCAGCGCCAAAAATGCTGTGATAATGCGTTGCTGGCAGCAATGTTTTCGCGTTACTGATAATGCCATCGATATGTGCTTCTTTATCGCCTGTGGATTTATCGGTAGATTCGTCGGCGGCAACATGTGCGATAACTTGTTCAAACGCAACATGATATTCAGTACCGTGTTTTTCGAACAGCCCTTTAGCGATATCAATGACGTAATCACCTTTGTAACCATTGGATGGAAACGTGACTTGCTCGCCGCATAGCTCAAGGTAGCGCAGCCAGACACTGGCGGCTAATATTTCCATCTGGCGGCCAGCATCATTGACGTAATACTCTTTGCTAACCTCATAACCGACAGCTTCTAATAAGTTGGCAACCACCGCGCCATAAGCAGCTCCCCGGCCATGACCCACATGTAAAGGCCCGGTAGGATTTGCGGAAACAAATTCTATTTGGATTTTTTGTTTTTTACCGATAGCTGAGCGGCCATATTCGGTGCCAGCGTCTATCACGGCGGGAATTAATGGTAATAAAGCGCCTTCTGCTAATGTAAAATTAATAAATCCAGGCCCAGCAATTTCGATTTTTTCTATTAATTCAGGGTTGTTGATGTTAGCGATAATTTTATTGGCCAGTTCGCGGGGGTTGATTTTTGCCGGTTTTGCCAGGCGCATAGCGATGTTGCAGGCAAAGTCACCGTGGCTTTTATCTCGCGTTCTTTCGATAATAATTTCGCCAGCACAATCTTCGGTGAGTATGCCGTGTTGTTTGAGTTGATTAATGGATTCTTCAATAAGTTGGATTAACTGGTCTTTCAAAATGTTACCTGTTGAGTTAGTTTTTATCAGAAATTTTTTCTTCGCGACCACTGAGCAAATCTTTAATATTTGATTTGTGCCGATATATCAAAATTGCCGAGATGGCAACAGACATCGCAATATAAATGCCGGGTTCAAGCAAAAAAGCGACATAAACCGGCGCTAAACATGCGGTTAATAAGGCTGATAGTGAGGATATTTTACTAATGCGAGCAATCAGCAGCCAAGTGCCGAGCAGTGCTAATCCTATTATCGGTGAAACTGCAAGATAAACGCCAAGTGTAGTGGCAACGCCTTTACCGCCTTTGAAGCTAAAAAAAATGGGATACAAATGTCCCAGAAAAGCGGCGATTGCAGTAGCGGCAATGATCTCTGCGGGCATATCCAGCAAGCGGGCAATGATGACGGGTAATAGCCCTTTAAGGGCGTCACTCAGCAAGGTTAAAGCGGCTGCTTTTTTGCTGCCAAGGCGCAGCACATTAGTTGCGCCAGGATTTTTCGACCCTTGAGTGCGCGGATCAGGTAAGCCCATTATGCGGCAGATTATAATGGCCGATGATATGGAGCCTATTAAATAAGCGAAAATGACGAGTGGTATTTCAAGTGACATAGTGTTGAGATATCTAAAACAATGATTGCTGATTATAATGTTTGATTTGATACAAGTCGCGCACAAGATGGATATTATTTACTTAAAAGACCTAGAAACGCATCCCATCGTTGGAGTTTATGCCTGGGAGAGAGCCGTGAGGCAGACAATAAGCTTTGATCTAGAAATGGCAAGCAATATTGGATTGGCAGCAAAGACCGATGATATTGCTCATGCTCTCAATTATAAGGAGGTGGCTGATCGGGTGATTGCCTTTGTAGAGAAGTCACAGTTTCAATTAATTGAAACGCTGGCAGAAGAAGTCGCGGAGCTGATTATGCGGGAATTTAAGGTGCCTTGGTTGCGTCTTAAGTTATCTAAAGCTGGAGCTGTTCGTGATGTTGCTGACCTTGGGCTAATTATTGAGCGAGGTTCGTTAAAAACCGAACCTTTGGGGTTTGGTTGATGATTTTTTGCCCATTTTAACGAGTGCATTAGATAGAGTTTAAAGAAAAGTTATAAACTTGACGACAGATACCATAATGAGAATGAAAAACCCACAACTTACCTTGCAAACACCCCGTGATGAAGAATTAATACGGGTAGAGCCGTTATTGGATTTAATTGAGACTGAAATGGCCAATAGTGGCGGCCGCTTAAGTTTTGAGCGCTTCATGGAGATCGCCTTATATGCAGACGCATTAGGTTACTACACCGGTAAAAATGTCATTTTTGGTGAGCAAGGCGATTTTATTACCGCGCCGGAGATGACGCCGCTGTTTTCCCGGTGTATTGCCAGGCAGGTTCAACAGGTGTTGGTCGCGCTGGGTGCTGAAGCGGACGTGCTGGAGTTTGGCGCAGGTGCGGGCAGAATGGTTACCGATATTCTGCTGGAATTGGAAAATCTGGGGGCATTACCGCGGACGTATTACATCGTGGAAATCAGTCCAACCTTGCAGCAACGTCAGCGGGCGCATATTGCCACTAATGCGCCCCATCTGTTAAAGCGAGTGCAGTGGGTAAAAATGATGCCGGATGAGTTTGTCGGCATTGTATTGGGCAATGAAATCCTTGACGCAATTCCTAGTCATCGGGTCCGGATTAATCCGGATGGTGAGCATCAGGAGTTATTTGTCACGGTTAAAGATAATCGATTTGCCTGGTTAGCTGCAGCATTTAGTGATCCTGCTCTAGAAAATCTCTCCCAGAATATTTTTGAAAAATATGGCGACAGCTTTGCTGGATCTTATGATACTGAAGTCAACTTACAGTCGTTGAAATGGATTGAAGAACTTGCTGCGAAGTTAAAGCAGGGCGTAATTCTGTTAATAGATTATGGGTATTCAGATCAGGAATTTTATCGTCCCGAACGTCATGAGGGTACCCTCATGTGCCATTACAAGCACCTGGCACATGGTGATGCGCTGATCCATGTTGGTCTGCAGGACATTACGTCGCATGTTAATTTTACCCATGTGGCAGAGGCGGCTTTTGCAAGTGGCATCGATGTACTGGGTTTTACTTCACAGATGTATTTTTTAATCGCTTGTGGTTTGGAAGGTTTGCTGGCTGAAATAGATATTACCGATGCCGTATTATTTATTAACGAAACCCGGCCGGTAAAACAATTGATTTTGCCCGATGAAATGGGAGAGTTGTTTAAAGTGGTGGCTTTTGGCCGAGAATTCGACCCGCCGTTGCTTGGGTTTTCGATGAATAATCAAATGGAAAGATTATAGTTATGTTTGGACGCAAATTTGTTCCCTTGTCGAAAAAGGCACTGGTTAGTGGCCAGCCAGCTATGTTCCCGGTATATGATAAAAATGGTCAATTGCTGTTAAAAAAAGGTGAGCTGCTCAATGAGTTTTGCATTAAATCACTTAATGAAAATCAAGAATTGTTTACTTTGTTACAGGATTTCCGTACCGCAACCAGCCAAAGCAATGAGCGGGAAAAAGATGCAGCATATCACTTGCCTTCGCCGCAAAAAAGACTAACGAGTGTTGAAAATTTATTGACAGAAGTTTATCAGAGCCCGACTCATTCTTCATCCTTATCAAAACTTCTGGCAGTCACTAGTCGCTTGAAAATGATTTGTGAAAAATCTCCTGATGCATCAATTGCAAAAATTATTTTAGATGACAATAAGAATTATACAGTGCGTCATGCTATCCATACGGCGATTCTTAGTTGCTTGACTGCTTTGCATCTCGAATGGGAAGAAGAAGATATTAGGGCAATAATCTCAGCGGCGTTAACGATGAATCTTTCGCTGGGTTTTATGCAAGATGCATTAGTCGACCAGCAAGAACCCTTGAGCCAGGAGCAGCAAGAAAAAATCAAACAACATCCTGAAGAGTCTGCAAAATTGCTACGTCACATGGGTGTGAAAAACCCACTATGGATTGATTGCGTATTAAAACATCATGAATGCCTGGATGGCTCGGGTTATCCTAATGCTATTTCGAATGACCAAATGCCCTCTGCGGCAATCATCATAAGTTTATCTGACATTTATTGCGCGAAAGTATCGGGCCGTGGTTACCGGCATCCCATATTTGCTAACATCGCGGCTAAAGATATTTATCTGGTTGAAAATCAGTTATCTCGAGGTACGTTGATCGAGGTTTTTGTTAAGCTGTTAGGTTTGTATCCACCGGGATGTTTCGTGCGCTTAGCCAGTGATGAAGTTGGTGTTGTCGTTAAGCGGGGTGAGCGAGTGGATTCGCCGGTTGTGCAGCTCTTGAACTGGAAAGATAAAGAAAATTTTATCAGTACGACCCTGCGCGATACAGCGCAGCGCAGCTTTAGCGTCAAAACTATTATTCCACCTCAGCAAGTTGTGACGGCGATGGATTACGATCTTATCTGGAAGAATTGATTACTTACAATTGGCGATTCTGGCGGTGAAAGGTGGCAGCTTTGTAGGGTGCGTCCACGCACCAGCGAAACCTGCAAACTCCCCAAAAAATCAGAGTCAGCTGATAGACAAGCAGGATAATAATATTCCCGGGTTGCCCCAAAATTTATGGTGCGTAAAACGCACCCTACGCTGAGTTCCGCCAAGCCATGGATGTATTTACAGCGACTCTCGCTAAGGACTTGCCACTGCGGGCGATGGAAGGTGGCAGCATAAGTTTACCGGGTACCAAATACTACGATCGTCTTGCCTGCAGCACTAATCAGGTTTTGTTCTTCCAGCTCTTTCAGCACCCGCCCTGCCATTTCTCGTGAACATCCAACAATACGGCCAATTTCTTGCCGAGTAATTTTGATTTGCATGCCGTCTGGGTGAGTTAATGCATCGGGTTCAGCACTCAAGTCTAATAAGGTGCGGGCAATTCGTCCGGCCACATCCATAAACGCTAGATCACCGACTTTGCGGCTGGTGCGACGCAGCCGATGCGCCATTTGTCCCGCCAGGGCATATATTAACTCTGGTTCGGATTGGGTCAATTGGCGAAACTTACTGTAGCTAATTTCAGCCAAGCTGCACTCCGTGCGTGATTTTACCCACGCACTGCGGCCTGAGCTCTCATCAAACAAGCCCATTTCACCAAAAAAATCACCAGGATTGAGATAGGCGAGAACAATTTCGTGGCCATTGTCATCATTCATTAAAACTGCAACAGAACCATCAACAATATAATATAATGCGTCTGGTGAGTCACCAGCGTAAATGATCAGGCTTTTCGGCGGGTATCGGCGTCTGTGGCTGTGGCTCAGGAAGCGCTCTATGCTATTTGGCTTTGCAGCACTAACATCTTGTTTATTATTAATATTTACTGAGTCCAGTGGGTTTGTCGGCATAATGTTTCCTTGGCTGACTTGAACCTAGATTAATCAGTTGAACCACGATTTCTAGCACAAGCTCTTGATGCACCTAGCAAATCCAAAAATATGCTGATCACCAATAAGGTGACCAAGCAATTCTTGAATTTGCTATGCACTTCAATATCTTGCACTAAAAATTCGCGCCAACTGATTATTCTAGGTTGATCGATAAAATCTTACTGTTATTATGTCGGCATTTTAGATGGGGAGTTTAGCAATGCAAGGTCGTGTTAAATGGGTGGAAAATGCGCTTTTTGTAGCGCAATCCGACAGTGGGCATGCGATCATGATGGATGGGCCGCCTGCTGGTGGTGGTCAGAACCTGGGTGTCCGACCCATGGAAATGATTTTGCTGGGGGTGGGTGGCTGTTCGACTTACGATGTTGTGCAGATACTCAAAAAAGCACGCCAGCCTGTTATTGACTGTGAGGTCAGGCTTAACGCTGAGCGAGCAGAAACAACTCCGGCTGTTTTTACGAAAATACAGATGCACTTTGTTGTCACAGGTAAAGCAGACTTGAAAGCGGCGCAAGTGGAGCGTGCGGTCAAGCTTTCCGCCGAGAAATATTGTTCGGCGTCGATCATGTTAGGCAAGTCAGTTGATATCACTCACTCGTTTGAAATTGTTTTTGAAGATGAAGATAAAAATGAATAGACCACCAGCCCATGCGGGAATGCGCCACGTTGCCATATTTGTTGAAAAATTTGAGCAATGTGAAAAATTTTATGTTGATTTGTTGGGTATGCAAGTAGAATGGCGGCCAGATGACAACAATGTTTATTTAACCAGTGGTAATGATAACGTTGCCTTGCATCGTGCAAGCGGCAAAGCAGCGGGTCAGTTTCAAAAACTGGACCATATTGGTTTTATTATACAAACGCCAGAGTTGGTTGATGACTGGTTTGAATTTTTAGCGGCCAATAATGTAACAATACGTAACGCACCCAAAACGCATCGAGATGGCGCTAGAAGTTTTTATTGCTACGACCCTGATGGTATTGTCGTACAAATCATTTATCACCCACCTTTGTGCCCAGCTTCCTGATGGGATGCGTTCATGCCTTTAATAGATAAAAAAATGAAAAAAGAAAAATTGCAGCTTCACGGTTTTAACAATCTGACAAAGTCATTGAGCTTTAATATCTATGATATTTGTTATACCCGTAGTGAGGCTCAGCAGCGACAATATCTGGAATACATCGACGAGGAATATAACGCTGCCCGATTGACGGGGATACTTGAAGATGTTTCTTCAATTATCGGCGCGAATATTTTGAATGTTGCGCACCAGGATTATGATCCGCAAGGTGCCAGTGTGACGATGTTAATTTCTGAAGAGCCGATATTATCAAAACAGGTGATGGAGGAGAGTGAAGTTGAGCAGCCTGGGCCGCTGCCGGATTCGGTCGTTGCGCATCTCGATAAAAGTCACATAACGGTACACACTTATCCAGAAATGCATCCGACAGATGGCATCAGTACCTTCCGTGCGGATATCGATGTCTCTACCTGTGGTGTTATCTCACCATTGCGCGCATTGAATTTTTTAATCCACAGTTTTGATTCAGACATTGTCATTATGGATTATCGGGTGCGCGGATTTACCCGTGATGTTTATGGTGAAAAGCATTATATCGATCATGAGATTAATTCTATCCAAAACTTCTTGACGGAAGACACCAAAGCCCGTTATCAGATGGTGGATGTGAATATTTATCAGGAAAATATTTTTCATACAAAAATGTT
>CALZHW010000064.1 GCA_945787125.1 uncultured Ectothiorhodospiraceae bacterium | reverse complement strand
TTGTTTGCGCTGGGCGATCAGCCCTTCCACTTTGCTGAGCAAATGGGCAATGCGGATTTGGTCGTCGAGCGATGGGAGTGGGATTTCTATCGTTTTTAGTAATCCAGCCGAAATATTTGGTTGCCCACCTCCTTTCCCCAGCGCTATTAGCAGTTGTTTTATACTTCTAAGAAAATAATAAAAGTACTCATGATTAACTCGTTCGCTTGGTAAAAATGCTGCGCATGCTTGATTTGTGCATGCTTCGAAATTAAGAATTGCACAACTTCCGATGGTTGCTCCATACATCGCAACGAGTACTGTTTTAGCAGGAAACAACTTCGCAGAGGAATTATCCAACCCAAGTTTACTAATCTTTTCCAAAGGTTCAGTTATAAATTTTTTTCCCAAATCCCCAGTTTTAACCCAAGGAATATTTCCATTTGAAAAGTATTCGGGTTTTCGTCGACTGGGAGTGCCACCAGAAGTTATCCTAAATAACTTCCCTAACTTTTCGTACTTCACCCAATCATCTCCCGCAACTCCAACAACTCGCGCAAGATACCGCTCTTTATTTTGACTAAATCCTCCTCATCCGCTTCACCAATTTCTGCTTTAATCAGTTCGTCGAGAATTACAGATGGTGTTTTGTATACTATTTCCTCCAACGGTGGATCATAGTAAGTACTGTACGAGAAACTATATCCTTCGTTCTCAATTGCAGCACGAGGAACAATAAAACTTTTCTGCGTGCGATCGGTATCAGTTTCAAAATTACGAGCATGGAACTTGGTGACAATATCTTGCAAATCACCATAGCCTTCCTGTTTGCTGCGCTTGTCGTCCAGCGAATAACCGTCGGCGGCCATTTCGTAAAACCAAACATTTTCTGTGGCAGGTTTGGTTACCTTATCTTTTGCTCCCCAGACTTTGGTGAACAGCAATATCGCGGTACTGACGCCAGCATAGGGTTTGAACACACCACTGGGCATGGTGATAACAGCTTTAAGATCACAACGCTCCACCAACAATTGACGTAGAGTTTTAAACGCACCGCCGGAACCGAACAACACACCTTGTGGCACGATGACACAGGCGGTGCCGCCTTTTTTTAGCAGGCGATAAATGTTTTCTACAAACAGCAATTCTGTTTTAGTGGTGCCCAGTTGCAGATGTTCGTTGATGTCGCCTTTGTCGATGCTGCCGGTGAATGGCGGGTTGGCCATGACAACGTCATACTCGGCTTCTTCGGTGAAGCTTTTGCTCAGAGTATCTTTGTAATCGATTTTTGGCTCGTCGATGCCGTGCATCATCAGGTTCATTAAACCCAAACGCACCATAGTGCTGTCGATGTCGTAACCGTAGAGGGTGTTATTTAAAATGGATTGATTTTTTTTGTTAAGCCCTGCGGAAACAGAGGTGCGGATAAACCCGTCTTCGTCGGGTTGCAGTTTTTTTATGTCCGCTTTATTTGCCAACTGGGTAACGATGTATTGATAAGCGCCCAGCAGAAAGCCACCTGTACCGCAAGCGGGGTCGGCGATGCGGTGACCGAGTTTTGGTTGCACCAGTTCGGCCATGAGCTTGATGATGTGGCGCGGGGTGCGGAACTGGCCGTTCTTACCGGCGCTGGCGATTTCTGACAGTAGCATTTCATACACATCGCCTTGGATATCCTGAAAGGCCTGGCCTTTTTCTTTGGAATCCTTTTCCATGACTTCGAAAATTTCGTCGATCGTTTTCACCGCCTCCACCAGCAGCGCGGGCTTTGGAATAACAAACACTGCGTTTTTCATGTGATGGGTGAAATTGGATTCCGCGCCATTCATGTCGCGGAGAAACGGAAAGACTTTACCCTGAACATAATGCAGCATGTCTTCGGCCTGCCTGTGTTTAAATTCACTCCAGCGCAAGGTGCGTTTTTCTATTTCATATTGTTTTTCATCAGTGATTCGTTTTTTGCTTTCTTTCGCCGTGTCGTCGTCTCTTGATTTGGCGCGGTACTCTGGCGGTATCCAGGTGCCGCTGAATTTGGAGGTATATTTCTCACCGGTGAATTCGGCATCGGCTTGTTTTTTTTGATCCAGTTCATCCAACCGTTTCATAAACAGCAAATAGGTGATCTGCTCGATGGCTGTGAGCGGATTGGAAATACCACCGCTCCAGAATTTGTTCCAGAGTTGGTCGATCTTGCTTTTTAATTCGGGGTTGTTTTGTAGCATGTATTTATGGGCCTTCGTTTAATTCATTGAGTAGCGCTTTGCCTTGGTTGGTAAGGCGATATTTTTGGTTGCTGCTGGTCGGTTTATCAGGAATGGTCATTTCGAGCCAACCGGCCTGGAGCAGCGGCTTGAGTACCTGGTCCCGAAACTTGGTTCGATTGGTTCGGCCGACAATGGTAAGCAGCTCCCCAATTGCCTTTTCTATCAGACAGTTATGAAGTATTTTGACCTGGTCCGGACTGAGTCCCGACTGGGTCCCTGTTTGCATTGAAATCGGTTTGGCAAAAGGAAAGATGACGCGAATGAAACTTTCACGGATTTGGAAAGCCTCCTTGCCATAGGCTTTGAGAATACGCGGCACGCCGGAGCCTAAATGTTCGACGATTTCCAGATCGCGAAAGACACGCATAATCTCTTTGTTGCGCGGCACGGAACAGCCGCTAAAAAAATCGGCTTCAGTGACACCATAAGGTAGCCCACCCATGGAGGTTACCTCAACCCGGTCGGAGAAAAACTCAAGCTTAGGCGTAGCACCATAAGAGTAATCGTTATGGACGACTGCATTGATGAGCGCCTCACGGATCGCAATGGAATTAATCAACTCCCGCTCTTGCCGCAGTGGATAGGTGATCTTGGTGAAAATGGTGTTTTCCACATTCACGCGGTCGAGCACGGCCTTGAGCGCCTTAACGAGAGAGCACCGGCCGTAATCGCGATTTTCGATCAGATCAACGCGATCGGTTCCCACGTACTTAGCCACCTGAAGGGATGCACCATTTTCGTCTGCCAGCAGATAGGCAGCATAATTGGGTTTAGCATCCGGGGTCAGCAACTCCAGGTTTTTCATGAAGACATCGTTCAGGTGCAAGCCACGAGATTCATAATAGATTTTGAGCTGCTCAAACCGGAGATCCAGTCGCGGCGATTCCATAAGCCCAATCGTATTGCGTACCCGCTTGCCGTAGAGACTCTCAATCATTACTTTGGGCATGGGCTCCGCGGCGCTACCTATTCGGATAAAACAGCCTTTTTCCGTCATGCCAAACTTTTTCAAGTAGTACGGTTTTTCAAGGCCCCCGGCCACAGTAATGTGCAGAATATCTTTGTTGTCACGGCTTTCGTGAATGATTTCGAAAAGCCCCATGATGGATGGCTGTATATTGTTTTTCAGCCTATCTTTGATAACCAACTGGAGCTGATCACAATTCTGAATGCCTACCGCGTTGCCATCATTGTCAGTACCAATGAATAAAACGCCCCCTTCACGCGCATTGAGGAAGGCGACAACTTCTTTCTCTAATCCATCGGTTAGCTCGCGCTTGTATTCGATACGATTGCTTTCTGTCATATTACGCTGCCAAACTTTCAGTGAGCTGTAGTATTTCGTTGATCTCTGTCGGGCTGAATACACCACGTATACCTTGTGGGTGAATCACGGTAAAGGGCGCGCTGATCAAGTCTTTCTTTTCTACTTTTTCGCGGTCAACGATAAAGTTTTTTAATAGGTTGAGAAACTCCATTTGTCGGCTGCTGAGGTTGGTGTGTTGTCGTATAAATTGTGCGAAAGCGTCACTGACTGTTTCTGGAAAACTTTTTAATATTTCGATGCCGAGGATGTGCCGGATAAACTGCATAAAATGCGCTTTGCGATTTTTGTATACCTGGCGTAACAGCTCTTCTGTAATGTGCGGATGTTCGGCGTGCAACATTTCTGCAAGAATATTTGCTTCATCCGGACTGATCTCTTCACCGTTTTTAATTTTTAACAACACAGGATTGTGTTCGGTTAATTCGGCGATTAACGATTCAACCATTTGCCGATAGGCGCTGACACTGACGGCTTCGTGCTGCGGACCGAATTCTACCCAGTCTTTAAAATGTAATGTGTCGGTCAAATCAAGATGAATGGGAACGGGGCCGATGTTTTGCTCACGAAACTTCATTAAGGGACCGAGTTTGTTGCTCAGCTCGTCCAATGCATCTTCTAACTCAATAAAGTTGGTTTTGGCCCAATAGTGGTTAGTTTGCGCCGCTCGGATGAGGTCTTCCTCGGTTTTGACAAAGTTAACACTGAGCGGGAGTTCACTGATTTGTTCGACGATGCCTTCCTTGAGGGTTTCTGCCCACTCCGTTTCTTCGTTTAATTTCGCCAGGGAATATTCCAGTAAGTCGCGTTCAAAGCGCATCGCTTTGAAATCGGCTTCGGACACGGTGCGAAACAATGGTTTGATTTCGGCACGTAGGAATTCCAATTTTTGGTGACTGAGAGTGATCCAGAAATTTTTTTCTTCAAGTTTGTTGAGTGCGGTTGCGGCTTCTTTAATCACGACTGAGCTTTGCGGTAGTTCGGCAATCTGCTGGCGTAATTTAATTATTTCACGTTCGGCAATATCTTGGTGATCACTGTCGGTGGCCTTTTCAATTTTATCTAAGCGCAGGCTTACTAATCTCACCGGCAATGGCAGTTGTGGTTTCAACTCTTTACCTTTGGGCTGGAGTTTGAAATATTCAAAATTGTCCCAGCAATCCAGAATCAAGAATACATCTTTCTCAGTACACCAGGGTTTGGGTTTGTTTGTTTCCAACAAACGGGTGCCGCGCCCGATCATCTGCCAGAACTTGGTATAGGAGTAAACCGGTTTGGCAAAGACGAGATTGACGATTTCGCGTACGTCGATACCGGTATCGAGCATGTCGACGCTGATAGCGACACGGGGCATGTCGTTGTTGGTGAACTGATCGAGCAAACCACCTTTGCCGTAAACACGCGGGTCATCGGATACCAACACTTTAGCCAGTTCGCCTTTGTACTGCGGATAGAGCTTATCAAAGATTTCTTCAATACGACGCGCATGCGCTTTGGATGAACAAAAGAAAATGGTTTTACCTGGTAGCACGCCATCGGAGTCTTTAATGCTCTCTTCCATGAACTCTTTGACGATGAGTGTATTGGTGCCTTTGTTGATGACTTGTTTTTCCAACTGCGAGCCTTCGAAGTTTATCTCTTCAATTTCTTTTCCTTCCAGTAGTAGACTTTTTTGATCTTCTAGCGAGATAGTGCGCTTGCTGATGCCTTCCATCTGGAATTTGGTTTGAATTTTCATTACCTGAAAACTGCTAAGAAACGGAGGCACGTTGTTGACAGCTTCCTCGAAAGTATAAGCAAACGTTGGTAGCCCATCCTCGCAATGGAAAATTTTGAAGGTATTATGATCAATGATGTCGGTTGGCGTTGCGGTTAATCCTAAGGTAGTTGTTTTGAAATAGTTGAGAATTTCACCATAAGTGTTGTAAATGGATCGATGACTTTCATCAATGACGATGAAATCAAAATAGTGTGGTGACAAGTGCTGCGTTTCATCCCGAATTATGTTGAGCATGGTGGGATAGGTTGCTACATAAATACGACGATCTTTGGCGATGAGCTTTTCACCAACATTAGGCCAACGTGGTTCATTGGGCAAGTGTTCTTTGAACGCGGCCAAAGCTTGTTCTCTGAGTGCGATACGGTCAACCAGAAATAGTATTTTTTCAGCATGGCCTGCGCGCATGAGCGCATCGACCATGGCGATACAGGTACGAGTTTTTCCAGTGCCGGTTGCCATCACTAACAGGAAGTCACGTTTCTTTTGTTCTATACCTTCGAGTACTGCACGAATTGCGCGGATCTGATAATCTCGTCCTGCAATTGACGTATTAATAAGCTCCTGGGTTAGTGGCTTGCGGTTGCGGCGGATGTATTGGAACCGCTCAAGGTCATCCCGAGTCGGAAAGCCCACTACTTTGCGTGGCGGGTAGTTACCCAGGTCCCAGAAATAAATTTCTAGGCCATTGGTATAAAAACAAAATGGAAGCTCGCCACCCTGCTCTTTTTGAATGTTGTAACAATATTGTTTGGCCTGTTCACGGCCTAGCGCTGCATCTTTGCTGCTTTTTTTAGCTTCAACCACCGCGATTGGTTTGCCGTGTTTGCCTAATAGAACATAATCACTGAACTGGAGGCCTTCATACAAAGTGCGCGGTTCTTTTACACCGTCAGGAAGGTCGATTTTAATATCGAATTCTTCAATTATCTGGGTGCGATCGCTGACATCCCAGCCTGCCGATTGGAGTTGGTTGTCTATGAGGACTTTGCGGGTTTGGGCTTCTGTCTGCATCATGTGGTTATTAATGTATTTTGATCACCATTGTAACAGATGAAGCACACGGCATAACCTTTCGTTCTTACTCGATTAAAAACTCCAAACACATAATTAATCGCCATCTTCACTTCTGGGCAGGCTTAGTATAATTCCACTCAGATAACGCTGTGTACTGTGGTATTCGGGGTATGAGAAGCATTAAACACCGATTGGCAAAAAATCAGAAGTATTTTTTTTGGCACTAGCGGGGAATATCGGTCAACTGGCTAAATACTAACCCAATATTATTAAATTAAACAATTATCAAAATCAATACTGGTCGAACTAAGCGAATTATACAAAACACCACTAATTTTTATTTATCCCATGCCTGCAAGAAATTGTTATTTTATAGCGCACAAGCAGGCTAAATGTTCAATCAACGAGCTGGATTTTACGTCATTTGAAATTTATTAAATTTTGTTCTTGCGCAGAAAATGACTTATGAAAAGATACCGCGAAAAACAGCCAAGCACAGATTTAGCCAGATAAAATAAACCAAAACTTCACAATCAAAGTCCAGCAATTTTTCCGATACTTACCGCTCGCAGTGGCATGGGCCTTAGCGGGAGTGTTGACGGCAGGGATGCCGTCCCAAGCCTACAGGGATGTATTCACTGCGTCTCTCGCTAAGGTTTTGCCATTGCGAGTGGAAGGTGACGGATACATCAAGACCCCGACAGCAAGTCTCTCAAATTTGCCAGATGCGCCTGACCACGTTCTTTTTGCTCTTCCGGGTCTGCGGTATCTTTGCCGCCTTCCCAAACGATATCATCTTGCGGTAATTCATCGATGAAACGGCTGACTTCGCATTCAATCCGTTCACCAAAGCGTTTGCGAATTCTGGCGTAACTTAATGTCAGGGTTTTTTGTGCACGGGTTAATCCTACATAGGCCAGGCGTCGCTCTTCTTCGATATTGCCTTCTTCAATACTAACCCGATGCGGTAAAATTTCTTCTTCCATACCGATGATGTACACGTGTGGAAATTCTAGTCCTTTGGCACCATGTAAGGTCATCAATGTGACACTGTCCGCCTCATTTTCATCATCTTCCTGTCGCTCCAGAATATTCATTAATGTCATATAAGTGACAATATCAGAAAGGTCTGAAACATCGTTTTCCTGGTCATAGGTGCGCTCGATCCAGCTTATCAACTCGCGCACATTATCCATGCGCTTTTCCGCCACATTCGGATCTTTGCTGTTATCCAGCAGCCAGGTTTCATAGTCCAGCTCGCGCAGCATATCACGCAGCGTTTGCACAAAATTTCCCTGATAGGTTCGCTCAGCAATATCACGCACCCAAAGCGTAAAACGTGACAGTTTTTCTGCGGCACGCGCCGAAAGCGTCTGGGTCAAACCCATTTCCTGGCAAGCATTAAACAAACTGCAATTTCGTTGCATGGCGTACTCGCCCAGCTTTTCCAACGTTGCTGCACCAATTTCGCGGCGTGGTGTATTCACCACTCTGAGGAAGGCCGTGTCATCATCATGATTTGCCATTAAACGCAAATAAGCCATGACATCTTTCACTTCAGGTTTTTCAAAAAACGATTGCCCGCCCGAGAGGAAATACGGTATGCGGTGCTCGCGCAAGGCTTTTTCAACGACCCGCGATTGATGATTGCCGCGATACAAAATCGCATAATCAGAATTTTTCGTGCGGTGTTTAAATCGATGACTGAGGATTTCTGACACCACACGTTCGGCTTCATGTTCATCATTGCGGCATTTCATCACCTTAATGGGGTCGCCATAGCCCATTTCACTCCACAATTTTTTTTCAAATACGTGCGGATTATTACTAATCAATTCATTGGCGGCTTTGAGAATTCGCCCCATGGATCGATAGTTTTGTTCCAGCTTAACGAGTTTCAACCGGGGATAATCGGTATTTAATTGCACCAAGTTTTCTGGCTGCGCGCCACGCCAGGCATAAACGGATTGATCATCATCACCCACCACCGTCAATCCGTTATTCACACCCACCAGTTGTTTAACGAGCTCATACTGACAGGTATTGGTGTCTTGATATTCATCCACTAATAAATAACGAATTTTATTCTGCCATTCATCCAATACCTCAGGGAACTGTTGAAATATTAATACGGGCAAATAAATCAAATCATCAAAATCAATCGCATTGTAAGCGCGTAAATTTTGCTGATATTTTTCATAGAGAGTGGCTGCTATCTCGTCAAATTTTTCTTCCGCAATAGATTTTGCATGCGCAGGATCCTGCAAGGCATTTTTGAATGCGGAAATTTTCCACTGCAGCATTTTCAATTTATCGGTCTCTTCTGTCACATCCACTTGCCACATATCTCTCAGCATGGCTGACACGTCGTTTGAATCGAGAATAGAAAAACCTGGCCGTAAGCCGATGCGCTTACCTTCTTTTTTTAATATATTCAAACCCAGCGTATGAAAGGTGGAAACTCTCAAACCGCGAGATTTTTTTGCATCCAGCAGCTGGCCAATACGAGTTTTCATTTCCCGTGCGGCTTTATTGGTGAAAGTAACTGCAGCAATACTGCTGGCTTTCATGCCGCATTCTTCAATCAGATAGGCCACTTTATTGGTGATAACACGTGTCTTGCCGCTGCCTGCTCCGGCGAGCACTAATAACGGCGAGTCAATGTGTTTTACCGCATCTTTCTGACGTTTATTTAACTGCGATAAATCCATTAGTCATTCTGCCCGATAGTATTTTTACTCTCTAACCATTGTTTTACAAAAGGCACTGTTAAGCGCCGCTGGGCGGTCAAGCTGGCTTTATCTAATTGACTAAGCAAATCACACAATGAATTCATATCTCGTGAATAGTGACGTAACAAATACTGGGAAACATTATCCGACAATTCAAAACCTAAGCGATGAGCGCGCAATTGTAACGCTTGTGCTTTTGCCGGTTCAGGCAGCTCTTTGAGTTGAAAAACCAAACCCCATCCCAGCCGTGATTTCAAGTCGGGCAGTAAAATATTGGTATTTTTGAGAGACGTTGCTGCAGAGACAACAAGTTGCGCCCCTTTTTCGAAAATTCGGTTATAGAGGTGAAATAGTGCTTGTTCCCACAACGGTTCTGCGGCTATTGCATCGATGTTATCGATGCAAATCAATTGATAGTTTTCCAGCCCATCAAGTATTGAAACATCCATTTCATGCCATTGCTGCAGCGGCAAATACACCACCGTTGCATCAACCTCGGTCGCCTGGTGACACAAGGCTTGCAGCAAATGCGTTTTACCACAAGCTGTTGCCCCCCAGAGATAAACCGAGCCTTCGCTTTGCCGACTCGCTGGGATTTTCTTTAAATGCTCATAAGCCACCGAGTTTTCACCCGGCAGAAAATTTTCAAAACTGGCGTCATCGCGCAAGCCAATAGACAAACTTAATTGCATGGGATTATTTACTGTATAAATGACTATCGAGATATTGCTCGTGGGCGTGACGTAGCAAAACCATGATAATAGCGGCAACAGGTAATGCGAGCAAAATACCGAAAAAGCCAAACAGCTGCCCGCCAGCGATAACCGCAAATATAACCGCTACCGGATGCAAACCAATTCTGTCACCCACTAATAATGGCGTTAATAAAAAACTCTCAACCAGTTGCCCGACACCAAACACGAGTAACAACGGTAACAACTGCATGACATCCTGGAACTGCACCATCGCGGCAATACTAGCGACAGTAATACCCACGATAAAACCCAAATAAGGTACAAAACTGAGAAGCCCCGCCAGCATGCCGATCAACAAGGAAAAATCCAACCCAACCATCCAGAGTCCAGTGCTATATATTGTTCCGAGTGCCAGCATAACCAGCAGCTGTCCGCGCAAAAACGCACCAAGCACTTCGTCTGATTCAGTCACAAGTTTTACCGTAACGGGCTCATAACGACGGGGGATGAGTTCATGCACTCTTTTCACCAGAATATCCCAGTCTCGCAACAAGTAAAATGTTAGCACAGGAATCAACACAATATTTGCTGCCCAGCCAAGAATCGCCAGGCCTGATTTTGACATTGTTGCAACAAATTGTGCAGCAATTCCACCCGCTTGCGTCCATTGCTCTTTTATTGCCGCTTTTATTTCATCCAGGTTCAAATCACTTTGAACGATGCCAAAATACTCAGTAAACAATGGAAAAACTTTCAACTGAAACCAGTCCAGATAACGCGGTATCGATTGCACGAAGTTACTGAGTTGCCGCTCAATCATCGGCACCAAAATAAAGATCAATGCTAACAGCAGCAGACTTAAACTGACAAAGACGATAACCACTGAAATTGAACGCGGCATCTTTCGCTCAAGGCGATCAACCAGCGGGTCGCCCATGTAGGCGAGCAGAAGAGAAATTACAAAAGGCGTTAAAACCGGCGAGAGTAAATACATCAACCCAGTCATAACGACAAAACCCACCAGTAAAAACCAACGTCTGGAATCTGTCATTTGCTGTGTGCCTTTTTATACGAATACATCGCTTTTTTACCCCAAACGGTAACGTAATCCAGTCCACTCAGTAAGACGGTTAATAAGGCTGTAAAAACCAAACCCTGTAACAACCAACTCGGAATTTGCGTCAGCTGCTGACTCAACACACCAACCAGTAATGCAATCTGCATGACGGTATTTAACTTGCTGATTAAACTGGGCGCCATTTCAAATTTACCAATAAAGTAATGATACGCCAGACCACCACAGACAATAATGACATCTCTCGTCAGTACCGTGGCCCATAACCACCAAGGAACGAGCCCAACCCATGCCACCGCCGCATACGTACTGACAATCAGTAATTTATCTGCCATGGGATCGAGAATAGAACCGAGGCGTGACTGCCAACCGAAACGCTTGGCAAGGAACCCATCAACACCGTCAGAAATACCGGCAATAACAAAGATGGTTAGCGCGTGTAAATAGTCGCCATTGAGGATATACAGTACGACGGGTACCACCAGAAATATGCGAACCACACTTATAATATTGGGCAGGTGATGCAAATTCATTGAATGAGTCGGTAGGTAATTCTCGCGTCCTGTAAATCCGTGTCTAAATCTTCACTTACTACTAATGTTTTACCTAACGCAATCGTTTGTTTTAATTGTTTCGCATCACTGCGTAAATCGAGCCTAAAAATCACTTCATGGGGAGAAGTCTGCACCAGCTCTGCGTTGGTAACTGCGTTCAGTCCGCTCAAGTATTGACTAACGCGATGATAATCAACGACACTTTTCACATCTTCAACATGAACAAAAACAGTTCCATCCTCAGCCATCGGAATGCTGGCATAGAGTTTTGCAATGCGTTGAGTTAGTTCATCCAGCCCTAGTTCTACCGCCTGCTGCAAGTCTGGCGCATTCATTTGCCAAAATTCACTTTCACCATCTCGGTATATGCGCCAGACTGTTTGCCAGTGATTATCTTGATTCAACAATAAACGTGCTGCAACAATTATCTCAGCAGGATAACGCGCAGAGGCCATTTCCAGCGGTACATTAAATCCATTCCAGACATCATTGATTTTAATATTTGCCTGATCTTGCTCATCAACCAATGGGTAGATCAACGGTAGACCGCGTTTGCTTGAATGCTGATCCAGCAGCGTTCGCAACTCTATTTGCTGATTTGCATTGAGCAACAGCCGTTGTTTACTATCCTGAAAAGCCAGCCAAAGCAAGGTCGTAGGGCGGCTTTTTCCCCACACCGGTAATTTAGCTTGCCACATGGCGTTGCTGACGGCTTTCTCGTCGAAAGATACGATCAAATACTGCTTTATCGCTTCTTCTGCTGGCTGAAGATCATCTGATTCGACGTTTGCTACAGCATTGTTCTTGTCCCACAGCACTATAACTTCGTTGTTCGTTTTTTGTTCTATCGGTGCATAACGAAAACTTCGCACAAAACCCGCGGCTTTGCTGACTAATGTTTTAGCGCTGTCCGTCTGCACAATATCTGGCTGCCCTGTCACTTTAATCAACAATTGCTCAAATGCCAGACTAAAAGCTAACTCGCGATCCGCCGCGGATTGTGATTCTACGGTGACAGTAGCGTCATAGAGATTTTCCAGCGTCGCAGCAGAAACATACGATACGAGAAAAAACAATGAAATAGACCAGAAAAAACGTTTCATTTGATGCAAATTAGCGATACCAATTGTTGTAGTAAATGATGTGATGTGACAATTCTGACACTGTTACCCGGCAATTCCCGTTCACGTCGTTGCAGTTTAACAAATCCTGTTTAGCAACTACATCTAAAAGTCACTGGTTATTGTCAAAAAATCACAATTCCTGAATTTACCGCCTTGCTGTATAATGGGCCCGGCAATTCAGATTTCTACTCATCACCTTAACCCAGAGCAACCATAACGTGGAAGATTCATCACTGAGCTACAAAGATGCAGGTGTCAATATCGATGCAGGCAACCAACTGATTGAAAAAATCAAGCCGTATACTGCCAAAACCCGTCGCCCTGGCGTACTTTCCGGGCTAGGCGGATTTGGTGCACTATTCGAGTTACCGCTCGACCGCTATAAGCAACCCGTGCTGGTATCCGGCACTGACGGCGTGGGCACCAAGCTCAAGCTGGCCATGAGTCTGCAAAAACATGACACGATTGGGATCGATCTGGTAGCAATGTGCGTCAATGACATCATCGTCACCGGGGCTGAGCCTTTATTCTTTCTCGACTATTATGCCACCGGTCAACTGGACACTGATACCGCTGCCTCGGTCATCAAAGGTATCGCCGCAGGTTGTGAATTAGCCGGTGCCGCCCTAATTGGCGGCGAAACCGCTGAAATGCCCGGCATGTATAGCGGTGAAGACTATGATATTGCTGGCTTCTGTGTCGGCGTGGTAGAAAAAGCGCAAATCATCGATGGCTCAACCGTGAAAGCCGGTGATTGCTTAATCGGCCTGGCGTCATCAGGACCCCACTCTAATGGTTATTCTTTGATTCGCAAAGTCATTGAGCACAGTAACGCGGATCTAACGCAAGCCTTTTGTGGCATGGGCGACATGGCTGACAGCACGTTGGGTGAAACGCTGCTGACCCCAACCCGCATTTATGTAAAACCCATTTTGGCCTTGCTGGAAAAAGTCTCCGTCAAAGCCATTTCACATATTACTGGCGGTGGTTTTTTAGAAAACATTCCTCGCGTTATGCCAGATAATACTGTCGCGCGGATACAACGCGACAGCTGGGTCTGGCCAGAAATTTTCAATTGGCTGCAAAAAAACGGCAATATCACGGACAACGAGATGTATCGCACCTTTAATTGCGGCATTGGCTTAGTCCTGTGCGTATCTGCACAAGACAAGCAACAGACCTTGGATACACTTAACGCACTGGGCGAAACGTGCTATTTGCTGGGCGAGATTGAGAACAGCAAAAGCCAACAACCCTCTGTCGAGATGCTTTGAAACAAGTCTGTTCATTATGAAATCAAAAGAATTCCGTGTCGTTGTATTGATTTCCGGTAATGGGAGCAACTTACAAGCGATTATCGATCAAGTTAAAGCGCAGCAGCTACCTGTCGTGATCAGCGCTGTACTCAGCAATAAAGCGGATGCCTACGGAATCCAGCGGGCTAAAGCCGCAAATATCGACACCATTACGATCAACAATCAAGAATTTACTAGCCGTGACGCTTTTGATGCTGCCATGCAACAGGAAATCGATAAATACCAGCCTGACCTCATCGTGCTCGCAGGATTTATGCGCATTTTAAGCGATGATTTTGTTAACCACTACCTTGGGCGCATGATTAATATCCACCCTTCGTTACTGCCCGACTATCGAGGCCTAAATGTTCATCAGCGCGTGCTTAATGACAGCAAAACTGTACATGGCGTCAGTGTTCACTATGTAACACCTGAGCTGGATCACGGCCCGGTTTTCCTGCAGAGCCAAGTGCCGGTTAAACCGAATGACGATGCAGACACGTTAGCGAAACGTGTACAGCAAGAAGAGCATAAAATTTACCCTCTTGCGATAAAATGGATCGCTGAAAAACGCTTGGATTATAATCACGGCAATCTCTTATTGGATGGCAAACCACTGCACTCACCACAATTTTTGCACAAGGTAATGACAGAAAGTGATCGCCAATCGGGATCGCATTAAGTCTGTGATGCTCACCGGGTTAGCAAGACGGCTAAGATTAATAAACCAATGAATGATTTCGGCCTCAATCAGCAATTATTGATCTGGATTAATCAGGACTGGGCTAACCCGGTATTTGACGTGTTTTTTCAATGGCTGTCAGCGAAAGCGAGCTTTTCAATTCCGTTGTTAGGCATCATCATTGTCATTATCGGATACCGGTTCGGCAAATCCGGCTGGTTATTTGGCCTGCTGCTGATACTGGTCACCAGCATTAGCGATCTGCTCGGTAATAGTTTAAAAGACCTCTTTCAACATGCCCGACCTTGCCTGCAAATGCATGATTTTATTCGCTTCCCAAAGGGTGGTGACACCTACTGCGAATCCAGCATTTCGGGGATGCCGTCGAATCATGCTATGAACTTTTTTGCCACATTCAGTTTTATTTGTTTCTTTTTTCCTCAGCGACAAGTCATCATACCCAGTTTGATACTCACTGTTTTAGTCGGAATATCAAGGATTTACCTGGGTGAACATTATCCTTCACAAGTAATAACGGGCGCAATATTTGGCAGTGTGCTCGGATTAAGTCTTGCAGTATTATGTGCTAAAGGATTAAAAAGGCGGTTGCATTTCCATGAAACCTGACACTTTAGGTGTGTTTATTTTATTATCTCTGCTGCTCGTCGGCTCAAGCGCCGCGGGTGCTGTCACCCTCCCTCCCGAATTCACTGCAACCTATGACGTCAAAAAAGGCTTTTTTAAGATTGGCAAAGCGGTGCGAAAATTGCGCAAAACCGATGATAAATGGACATACACTTCAGATTCCAGAACTACCGGCTTAATAGGCTCGCTATTTTCAGAACACATTATACAAACCACCGAATTTGACCTGAAGAATGGCGTGATTCGGCCCTTAAGTTATCAATATGATCGCAATAAGGGTGAAAAAACCGTTCAACAAACCTTTGACTGGCAGCATAACCAGGTTCTTAGCCAACGAGATGATAAAGAGTCTCTGTACGATATTCCGCAAAAAGTCCAGGATCAAAGCATTTATCAATTAAGTTTGATGCTGGATTTAGCGAATGGCTCCGGTGACCTTGTTTACCATGTTGCAGAAAATGTCAGATTAGTGGATTACACGATAAAATACCTCGGCAAAGAACGCGTTAAGTCCCGTCTTGGAAAATTTGATACGCTGGCGGTTGAAGTGAAAACCAAAAAGAATAAAACAACCATCTGGTGTGCACCAAAGTTGCACTATCTGCCGATTAAAATTGAATTTGAAGAAGGCGGCACCACATTTGTTGCCTGGTTAAAAGAGATAGAAGGCTTTTAGTCTGTTTTGCTGACAAGTTAGTTTAACCTAGAATAATCAGTTGGCGCGAATTTATAGTGCAAGATATTGAAGTGCATAGTGAACTCAAGAATTGCGCGGTCACCTTATTGGTGATCAGCATATTTTTGAATTTACTAGGTGCATCAAGAGCTTGTGCTAGAAATCGTGGTTCAACTGATTAATCTAGGTTTAACTTGAGCTTGGGCTTCCGCGTTCACACATCCATGTGCTTCACGGCGAAAGAATGGGGGAGTACTCTTTCTTTTTCGATGATATTAGTTGGACAGGGTATTAGATGACAATAAATTATGCGCTTAGGCTATTGACGATTGGCTGCATGTAGGAAATAGGCACGACTTCATCTTCCTCAAAGCTGACTAATTCCCAGCAAGCGGTGTTTTCCAATAAGGCGCAGAGCAATTTATTATTTAATGCATGACCTGATTTGTGGCCGCTGAACGCGCCAATCAAACTATGGCCCAATAAATACAAATCACCGATAGCATCCAGAACTTTATGCTTAACAAACTCATCTTTGTAACGCAAGCCGTCAACGTTCAAGACACGATGATCGTCTACCACAATCGCGTTATCCATACTGCCACCAAGCGCAAGGTTGTTTTGACGCAGCATTTCCATATCGCGAGTGAAGCCAAAAGTCCGTGCTCTACTGACCTCTCGGACAAATGAAGTGGTTGAAAAATCTACTTCCGTCTTCTGACTACCGGTATTAAATACAGGATGATCGAAATCGATGCTAAATGTGACTTTAAAGCCATTAAATGGATCGAAACGCGCCCATTTATCCCCATCTTCCACCTGAATCGGCTTAAGGATTCTGATATAGCGTTTCGGCACATCCTGCTCTTCGATACCCGCTGATTGAATAAGAAAGACAAACGGCCCAGCACTACCATCCATTATAGGAACTTCAGCAGCACTTAGATCAATATACGCATTATCGATACCTAAGCCAGCAAATGCCGACAATAGGTGCTCTACTGTAGAAACACGAACACCATCCTTGATAAGCGTCGTAGACAAGCGCGTATCGCCCACGTTCTCTGGTTTCGCCTCAATCATTTTTGGCTCTTCCAGATCAACGCGTCGAAAAACGATACCGGTGTTGGGCAAAGCAGGCCGCATAGTCACATAGACTTTTTCACCGGTATGCAAGCCAACACCCGTTGCGCGAATGGCGTTTTTTAATGTTCTCTGTTTGGTCATACCTTTATCCAAATTTTGCTAGGAGTCTGCCTGAGAGAATGGGAGTCTGTCACGAAGGAACTCCAAAAGTGCAGATTTACCGTTCGTTTAAGGCGAATAGCCGTCGCTATTCGCCGAAAAACATCAAGACCTCTGCGCGAAATGGGGTTTCCGTAGCAAGCTTTCCACTCTTGGACAGACTCCTACGGTATATATTCGCCGAATGTTATCACAATGACTCCACTCTTCCTATAACTGCGTCACATATACTATATTAATAGTAATTAATCAGCTTGACGACGTAAAAAAGCGGGGATATCGAAATAATCCATATCTTGCGCTTCAGAGCTTCCACCTGCATAACGATCATTAACGACCTTATTGCGAATAACTGTGGGCTTTTCTAGCACTTCATAATCTGGTTGGCCATCGTTTTTCTTCACGATACCCATTGGCTTTGGCACTACCTGCATCACCACATCACCAATACCGGTAGCAACCACAGTCACCCGCAGCTCACCATTCATATCAGGATCGATCACCGTGCCCACAACAACCGTAGCATTTTCAGAAGCAAATTCTTTTATGGTATTACCCACTTCTTCAAATTCGCCAATGGCCATATCCAAACCGGCGGTAACGTTAACTAAAATACCTTTTGCACCTGACAAGTTAACATCTTCCAGCAATGGACTGGCAATGGCCATTTCAGCCGCTTCACGCGCGCGGTCTTCACCACTTGCTTTGCCGGAACCCATCATTGCCATTCCCATTTCAGACATCACAGTTTTCACATCAGCAAAGTCAACATTGATTAAACCGGGACGAGTAATTAATTCAGCAATACCTTGTACGGCATTCAACAATACATTATTCGCTGCTTTAAACGCTTCTAACAATCCCACATGCTTACCTAACACAGTCAACAATTTTTCATTGGGAATAGTAATCAGAGAATCAACATGCTGACTTAGTTCCTCAATACCTTGCTCAGCGATCTGCATGCGCTTGCGACCTTCGAACGGAAAGGGTTTAGTGACGACAGCAACGGTCAATATGCCCAACTCTTTAGCGGCCTTGGCCACAATTGGCGCAGCGCCGGTTCCTGTACCGCCGCCCATACCGGCCGTTATAAATATCATATCAGCGCCGGTCAAAATTTCTTTGATACGCTCCTGATCTTCCAGCGCTGCTTGCCGACCAATATCTGGATTCGCGCCTGCACCCAAACCGCGTGTTACATCAGAACCGAGCTGTAAAACAGTTTTTGCCTGCGAACTTTTTAATGCCTGTGCATCGGTATTCGCACAGATAAATTCTACACCATCAATATTCCCACTCAGCATGTGTTCAACCGCATTACCACCGCCACCGCCAACACCAATCACTTTAATTACAGCATTTTGTGCGTATGAATCCATAATTTCGAACATTATATTTCTCCTAAAATCATCATCATTATACTATTTAATAAAATAAAACTTCAGCGTCTAAATTGTGTTTACCTTGCCTCTAACAACGTAGCCCCCCAATTAAAAATTCACTTTGAACCACTCCTTCATTCTTGACCAAACATGACTACTGTTTGGGTCAAGCGTATTCACGTCTTGCACTTTTTGATCTTGATGTTTATAACCGTACAACAACAAACCCACACCTGTCGCATGAATGGGATCATGAATCACATCAACCAAGCCACCAACATGCTGCGGACAACCTAATCGAACAGGAATGTGAAAAACTTCTTCAGCCAACTCCACAACGCCTTCCATTTTTGAACTACCACCCGTCAAGATAATTCCGGCCGTGATCAAATCCTCCATACCGCTGCGGCGTAATTCAGCTTGCACCAGATTGAAAAGCTCTTCATAACGGGGCTCAATCACCTCCGCTAATGTTTGTCTTGCCAAGCGCCGTGGGTGGCGATCACCGACACTGGGAACTTCAATACTTTCATCCGGGCTAGCCATTTGAGTCAGCGAACAGCCGTATTGTATTTTAATTTCTTCCGCATGCTGGGTGGGCGTTCTCAAAGCAACTGCGATATCGCTGGTAACTTGATCTCCAGCAATCGGAATAACCGCAGTGTGTCTGATCGCGCCACTGGTAAACACTGCAATGTCGGTGGTGCCTCCGCCAATATCAACTAAACAAGCACCTAACTCTTTTTCGTCGTCGGTCAACACTGAATAACTGGAGGCCAGTTGCTCCAGAATAATGTCATCGACTTCCAGTCCGCACCGTTTGATACATTTAATAATATTTTGCGCAGCACTCACTGCGCCGGTGACCATGTGTACCTTGGCTTCCAGCCGCACGCCAGACATGCCCACTGGCTCGCGAATACCATCTTGATTATCAACAATAAACTCTTGCGGTATGACATGCAGTATTCGCTGGTCAGCAGGAATCGCCACAGCCCGAGCCGCATCAATGACTCGGGCGACATCGTTGACAGTGACTTCTTTATCCTTAATCGCCACGATGCCATGCGAATTCAAACTTTTAATATGGCTACCCGCAATACCGGCATAAACTGACTGGATCTGGCGTCCTGCCATAAGCTCGGCTTCTTCAATCGCGCGCTGAATGGAAGTCACGGTAGACTCAATATTAACAACCACGCCTTTTTTCAAGCCTTTTGAGGCATGTGAGCCAAGACCGATTATTTCAATCTCGCCACCTGCACTGACTTCACAAACAATCGCAACCACTTTAGAAGTGCCGATATCCAAGCCCACAATCATTTTTTTATCTGATATTTGTGCCATCTTAAGCCCAAAAAACCTCTTCTGTTGCAATCTGTCTGAACAAACTGTTGTTGCTCACTGAAAACCCATTGGTATAACGTAAATCTATCCGCTTGATTTGATTTTTACGTTGCTGCATTTCTTCTGCAAACGTATTGATAAAACGAGCAAAACGTTCTTCCGTATGGTGTCTTCCCAATACAATCTGAATACCATTTTCTAATTTGATGCTTTGCGACTTGCGCTCATCAAAAACAAACTCTTTAATCTCCAACTCATATTTTTCCAATGACGCTGTCAATTGTCGATAAGCCTCAATAGCCTGTAAGTAATATCGCTCGGTCACCAGAAACTTCGGCAAACGATTTTCATAAACACCGGTGTGCCGGGCAAAAATTTCACCTTGCGCATTCATCAAGCCTTTGTTGTCGACAAATGCCACTGGGCTGTGTTCCTTCAAGTCAATACTCAAGGTGTCAGGCCAGACACGATGTATCCAAACTTGTTGTGCCCATTCCATGGCGATCAAACGCGCATAAAGTCGCCCAACATCCAGGGTGAAAAAATTCCCCTGGATATCTTGATTAATTATTTTTTTCAACATTTCAGGTTTGATATTTTCAAAACTTCCTGAAAT
>CALZHW010000063.1 GCA_945787125.1 uncultured Ectothiorhodospiraceae bacterium | reverse complement strand
TTTGTTTAAGTTAATAAATCTATGCTCGATATATTTCGTGGGAGCGGTGAATATTTCGTTAATTGCAGAAATATGTCCGCTATATAATTCCCTCAGTCAGACAAAGGCAAAATGATCTTACTGAGTTTTTTTAAAGAGATATATATCATGATGAAGAATAAAATGACTCGTGCAATTGGTTTGTCAATAGTTGCTGCTGGCTTTGCGGCTGGATCAGTGCAGGCAGCAGATACGGTTACAGGTTCTGCTTCAGTGGTAGTTTTATCGGCTATAAGTATGGTTGAAACTACCGCAATTTCATTCGGAACTATTGCGGCATTTGCGGACGGAACCACAGCGGGTACAATTTCTACTCTCACGATTCCTGCGGACGGATCTGCGCAATCAATCGTCGATGCGGGCACAGCGAAAATTGTAGAAATAGCGGCAGGAAATGCAGCAACTTACACAATCAGTGGTGCTGCACCTAATACAGTGATCACAATTACTCTACCAGATGAAGTAGGTGGTTATGTTCTTGGGGATGTTTTATTGACTGATCCAGCGGCCGTTTCTGATGATGAGTTTTATATTGATAATTTTACTAAATCAATTGTTACTTCTGGAACTGCTTTTACATATGATACAGATGGAACAGGCACATTGGTATTCAATGTTGGCGCTGATTTACTTACGACTGATCAAGGTTTCCTGATAGGCGATCTTGGTGCTCCTTATGATGATGCTACGTACACCGGTACATATGACGTAACAGTGAGTTATTAGACTGTAAACATTCACTATATCTAACCCGCTAATTCACAATCTAATTAGCGGGTTTTTTAGTATGACACTGTCAAATATTTTCAAACAGATATAATAGTTATAGTTAATGACTTACAATCGGGGTTCAACGTTGCTATATGCCACCTTCTAGCACCCGTAGCGGCAAAACCTTACCGAGAGTCGCTGTAAATACACCCCGTAGGCTTGGCGGCAGCATCCATGCACAACATTCTCGCTAAGGCCTTGCCGCTACGCGCGCTGATTATGGGGAATAGTTTGAACTCCGATTGCGAGTTATAAACTATTTTCTTATAATCACAGTTACCCTAGAAGTCTATATATCTCAATTATTCTACTCCAAGAAATATTTTTTTTTACAATTTCATTCGAAAAAATAAATCCTTGCATCTTATGTGCATTGTTTTCCTCATTATTATTATGAGAGAGACAGGTAGCTAACTATGTGTATGCTACGTATATATTCAATTTTAGTCTTTTTTTTGTATATTCCGTTCGGTGTAGCCAAAGCAGCAACAATTACTGAAGAAATACCTTTAGATTTCGGAGTTATTGCAATTGTTGATAACAACGCAGTTTATACGTTAAGAGTTAGCCAGACAGGCGCCATAACTCATGATCCAGAAATAGTTATTATATCTCCGGGAGTACGTGCACGCTATTTTTTATCCAGTTTTCCTGCTAATACTACAATTAATATTAGTATAACTACGCCTGATCCTGATGGATGGACTGAATTGGTAGGTTTCCCCAACCCATCATCTTCTCAGTTCCAAGTTAAAAACTTTGACACCATACCCATACTCAATACAGATTCCAATGGCGAAAAGACTATTTATATAGGTGCAACTTTGTATACATCAGGCACAGGGAATTATATTGATGCACAATTCTTTACTTTTATGGATGTCATTGTTAACTACTAGAAGGCACTATTATTGCTTTAATACCTTTATATGTGTTTTACGTAAGCTGTCTCAATTCAAAAGAGGTTCTATGATGTTTTTTGTGTTTTCAAGGATATTTCCGTTTCTGCTGATTTTTTTTAGCAACTTTGTTTGGGCTGATTTAATGATTGCACCTACAAGAGTTGTGTTTATAGAAAGAGAGCGAGGACAAACTGTTAATCTTATTAATATTTCTAATAAGACTAATACTTATCGCTTGCATTGGAAGGAACAAAAACAAGGGCTAGATGGTCAGTATCAAAGTTTTGCAAAGGGCGAATTGAATCCTGACTCGGCAAGTTCCATGATACGTTTTAGTCCCAGGCAAGTTACTTTAAAACCGGGGGAGCGACAAACAATACGTTTAATGTTGAGACGTAAAAAGGACTTAAAGAAGCAAGACTATCGTTCTCATTTGGTTTTCCAAAAACTCCCAAATCAAGATGAAGTAGCTGAAGAAAAAAACCAGGGAGCCAAGTTAGAATTGAAGGCTAATATTGGATTTTCCATTCCCGTGATCGTCCGCTCAGGAGATTATGATACCTCTATTGATATAACCCGAGTGGAAATGTTGGAGGCGGAAGAGCAAGGTGAAAAAATTTATGGTATAGGTGTTGATTTGTCCCGTTCAGGCTCCAATAGTGTGTATGGTTCATTGGCAGTATATTGGAAAAAATCTCAAGAAGCCGCATTTCAACAGATTGGCATTCTAAACAATGTTGCAGTTTATCCTGAGTTAAACACAAGAAAAGTTCTTATCGGGCTTAAAAAATTACCCGCTAAATCAGGATTTATTAAGGTGAAATTTGAGGGTAGTGAAGACCTAAAAGGCAGACTGAAAGAATTTCATGAACAGAAAGTTAATGACAATCACTATAAGCTACATAATTTTAGATAGTAAATGTTTAGGTTTATTGTTACGTTAGTCTTGTTTATTTTGTCCAGTGTTTGCTATTCTAACGAAGCTGTCAGTACTGATGATATACATTTTTCATCAACTACCAGGTTTGATATAGAAGAACAGGAGTTAATTTTACAAGCAAAAGTTGACGATCTAATATTGGGATATTTTGTTGTTTTACAACAGGAAAATAAAATCTATATTGGATTGCAAGAGTTTTTCGATATTATTGATTTTCCAATAGTAGTGAATAGCACTGACAGAATTGCTAAAGGATGGTTTATAAAAGAAACTTATAACTTTGAATTAATTAATGCCAGCACGTCTTTTGATACAGTTTTGATTTCAGTCAAGGGAAAAAACGAACGTATCAGCAAATCACGTTTCAATTTCACCAGTGAAGAAATTTATTTGGATGCTGATGTGCTATTTAAACTATTGGAGATTGAATACATATTTAATTTCAACGATTTGACCATTGAACTAATTCCATCTGAGAAACTGCCAATCCAACTGACATTAGCCAGGCAAGCACGAAAGTCAAAAAGTAGTTCGCAAACCTTTTCAGCCCAATATCCGCAAGTGCATCGACCGTATCGCTTATGGAGTTTGCCGTTTGCAGATGTGCAAACACTCATTAGAAGTAGGAAAAATACAAATAGTATTTCAAGTTACTCTGCACTTGGTGGCGGAGATCTAGCTTATATGACGGGTACATATTATTTGAGTGGTGATCAGGATAGGCCTTTTAATCACTTTAGACTAACCATGTCAAAACGTTCTTTAAGCAATAATCTCTTGGGGCATTTAAGGGCGACTCGTTTCGCATTTGGTGACATTGCTCCAACTCAAACTGGTGGATTAGGCAGTTCAGGGCAAGAAGTAGGTGTACGATTGACTAATAGACCGCAGGGAATGATAGTGAATCGTAATAAAACCGATTTTACAGGTGATGCTTTGCCAGGTTGGGATGTTGAGCTATATAGAAATAGTCATTATCTTGCAGGTATGACTGTAGATGAAAGTGGTCGTTATGAATTTTTTAATCAAGAGGTTTTATTTGGGGACAATGATTTCACTCTGGTTTTCTATGGACCACAAGGGCAGCGAGAAGAAATTACTGAGAAAGTGAGTTTAACCACTGGTAATTATACACGCCGTGGTGTGATTTATGATATGTCAATAACACAGCAGAATTCACAGCTTTTTTATCTCAATGAGAGAAGTTCCAGGTCTGACGAAAAACCTAGGCGTTTCAATCTTAATCTCGTTAAGAATATTGGACCTTCAGTTTCACTAGAGACCACTTATGCTAGTTATCAATTTTCTGATGAAACCCGTCATAACTTTATTCAATCAACTTTTAAAACTTTTCTTTATGATACGTTGTTTAATGCAACTTTAGCAAAAGACTTGAATGCAGGTTATTCCTTATATGCTGGGTTGTCGAGAGGATTAGGTAAACACTCTTTTTCAATGAGCCAAGTTCGAACTTCGTCAGATTATGCAACAAATACTGGAGCATCTGAATTTAGGTTGCTGAATAGTTATTCACTAGCTGGGCCAATGTTGTCAGCTAAGCTTTTGAAGGTAAGTTATTTGACCGAAGGTTTATTTTCACAATTAGGGAATGACAGAAACATTAATAAGTTCAGATTTAAATTGGCTGCTAAATCAGGTCGATTCTCAGTGAGTCATAATCTAAATTACTCTGAGGCTCAGCAGAAGGAAAGCCCAAAAGACAGATTTTTGGATGGTTCGCTGAACAGTAATGCATTTTTTGGCAAATTTTCATTTAGGGCAGGGATGACCTACGATCTTGAACCCTCAAGAAATATTGCACTGAAAAAGATATCAGGCTTAAATGGAAATCTATCCTGGTTAGCCACCGCAAATCTTAAATTGAACTATAACTATAAACTTAATCCAGCATCCAATTTCGGTTTTCATACTATTGCGGCGAGCTGGCGAACCAAGCGATATAATTTGGTATCCAATATTAATTACTCTAACAGCAATAGTTACTCGGCAATTTTCGGTATCAATTTTAGTTTGGGGTATCATAAACAATCGTCGAGTTTACGAATGAGTTCTGAGCGAATATCCAACACAGGTGCGATTGCAGCGAGAATCTATGCTGATGAGAATTTAAATGGCCGCTATGACGAAGATGAAAGTCTTTTAGAAGGAGCTAGAATTCATGCTTTACAAGCGCGTAAATCAGCAGATTCCAACGCGAATGGTAAAATATTCATGCTGGGCTTGCCCTCGGATAGACTTGTTGATATTGAGTTAGATAGCGCTAGCTTTGAGGATCCTTTTTTAGTTTCTTCCCAGCCCGCTTTTTCGCTGCTGCCAAGACCAGGTTTAGTGGAAAGTATTGAAATTCCTGTGGTAGCGTCAGGCGAAGTTGAGGGAACTATTTATCTCCAAACAGTTAATACAAAGCACGTTAGAGAGGCAGGTTATGTGCCGTTGGTTTTACAAAATATTAAAACAAGAGATAAATACCAAACTTCATCTGCCTATGATGGATTTTTCGTTTTCACCCAAGTTCCACCTGGAAAGTATCTCGTCTTGGTAGACGCAGACTATCTAAAACGTTTTAATTACATCGTCGCTAAACCTGCGCGCAAACTGGTGGAAGTTACTGGTGAGGGCAATGTAGTGATGGGTGCGGATTTTACGCTTTATGCGGAAGCGGAATGAGCCATTGTTGGCTGACTTACCTGTTTCGCATAACGCGCGCTTGATCGCGTTTCCAGTCTTTGTCTTTTTCTGATTGTCGCTTATCATGCAACTGTTTACCTTTGGCGAGTGCAATTTTAAGTTTTACCCGGTTGTTTTTCCAGTACATGGATAGCGGCACAATGGTGTAACCTTGACGCTCAATGGCACCGATCAAACGGTCAATTTCACGGCGATGCATTAGCAGTTTTCTAATGCGTTTGGGCTCTGGGGTGATGTGGGTAGAAACTGTGGGTAGCGGGGTAATCAAGGCGTTGCTTAAATAGGCTTCGCCTTGTTTGATAAAGACATACCCATCTTGCAGCTGTAAGCGACCCGCGCGCAAGCTTTTGACTTCCCAGCCTTCGAGTATCAAGCCAGCTTCAAATTCATCTTCAAGTTGAAAATCAAATCGCGCCTTTTTGTTTTGGCCGATCGTATTACTTGCTTGCTTTGGTTTTTTCTTTACGTTTCCCATGGAGCGCATTATACCGAATTTAACCGTATGAGTCAGATAATTCATCTACCGTAGGGTGCGTCCCACGCACCAGCGATTTTATGGTCGCTCCAGAATTTGCTTCAGGGGCAATCACGAGTTTCACTGTAGCGTGGGAGCCAGAGATATGTGAGTAAATTAGTTCAGTGTAATAACCCGATCGAACAACGGTTGTACCGGGCGTACACTCTTCGCAAACAAGGAAGTAAATGCTTCTATCTGGGTGCTGGACGCTTCTTGCACGGTTGCTATTACATTCCAATTTACATTCTCACTGCAGGGTGGGGTGGTTAATGAACCACTGTAGTGATAATACCCACGCTCTTTGGGTAGCATATTTGCGGCGAAAATAGTATTTGAAGATGATGTTTTCATACCTGCTTCTGACGGCAAGTTAGCCCAGATGGGTGTTAGGAATTGATTCTCATTTCCTTGGCGAAACAGGATGCCTACCACGGCGAGTTGGCCGTCTTCGGCCTTATGTACCATGTGTGCGACTAAATCAGCTGGGGTGTCATCAATGGTATTTTCGCTCGGGCTGTGAAAATGAAATTGCAATAAATCAAACCGTTTGCCCTCAATGACAGCATAACTACCTGGGTCATAATCGACCTGGATTGTATGCCCATTGTTAATGACATTGATTGTGCTGGTTGAATAATTAAACTCAATAGGTTTTGCCTGTTGTTGTAAACCGGCGGTTTGAATGTCAATCGGTGATTGATTTTTACCCGTGCCGCAAAGGGTAAATTTCTCATCTAATTCTGCCCAATGTTCGGGGCCGGTTGCTCCTGCATAACTCCAGTGCCCCTTGCTGTGGGATGTTTCATTTTTCTTCCCGCTGTGAGCATCTGTCGCGACAGCTTGGCTGAGAGAGTTGCGGGAGTCGGTTGTTGTCGCGGGTTTAAAATCACGGGTCAGTTCACTCAAAAAATCTTCCACCGGTGCTGGTGCTTTGACAACAGGTAATACAGCAAATTCTTTGCTCTTTGTTACCAAGCCGGAATTTGCCGCTTGCCCGTTAGCGCCTGATACGATGATGGGTTTAAAGCGGAGGTTTTTATCAAAGTAATTCTCTATCGACGCCGGCCCTTCGGAGATAGTTAACATAGGCAGTTCTTTGACGTTTTTCACCAAACCGGTGCTCATGCGACTTTCGTTAACTAGATGCTCGGAGTGAGAATCCGCGCTAGCAGTCTCGCTATTGGGGTTTTCTATCACAATGGGTTCGAAGTTATTGTCAGAGCCCGCCATAAGGCTTTCATTGCTCTCTGGCGCAATGGTGATTGGCAGTACAGGTCGATTTTGGACTTTTTCTGTTAGGCCGGTATCTATGTTATTTTCATTGTCAGCATGAGAGTTCGCGTTGATGACTTCTTCGTGTTCTGTTGTGCTGGGTATTGTGCTGGTGGCGGCTTCAATCGATAGTTCTTCACTGGCCTTTGGTGCTGTGGTCATCGGTAGTACGGGTATTTCATTGGCTTCTACTGGAGTTTCGATTACAGGGTTGGTATCCACCAGGGGAGTTTCATGTTTTACACTAACGACGACTGTAGCGGTATGTGAGGTGAATTCACCATCATTGACACTCAATTCAAAGATTAAATGGCCTGAAATCTGTGGCGCAGTAAATGTTGGTGTTGCAGATTCTGCATCTTGCAATACAACAGGGGTGCCGAGTACTTGTTTCCAGTGGTAAACCAGTGCGTCACCCTCGGCATCTGAACTGGCACTGCCATCCAGGCTGACTTTTTCGCCTGCGATAATATTGTCGGTTATATTCGTAATCTTGGCGATTGGCGCTGTATTGTTAATTTTAACCGTCACAGTATCAGTGATTGATTCGTTTTTTCCATCATTTACAGTAAGTGCAAAGATGACATAACCTGAGGTGTGCGGCATGGTGAATGAAGGGTTAGCCGAGGTTGGGCCTGCCAATGTGACGACTGGACCATAGACTTGTTGCCAGCTGTAGCTGATTGCATCGTTATCAGGGTCATTGCTTGCGCTACCATCGAGACTGACCTTGCTGCCACGGGTTGCAATAATTGTTTTTCCAGCGTCTGCGATGGGTGCGCGATTGATAACGCTAATTTTTGCGCTGCCCTGTGCATCTGGGTTTGTACCTGGGTTAGCATCACTGCTGTAAGCATTATTGATAGCAGATAGCGTGAGTATTGATGCAATCGCGCTAGTGGCTAAGAGTGCGCGTGGCATTTTAGTTGGTCGGTTTGACACGAGAATTTTCTCCCTGATCTTTAAGTTAATTGGTCATTTTGATTTTTTATATTCACTATTTCAGTGAAGCAAATATCGTTCTAAAGCTCGAATTGTTCACAAGAGCACGAGGTTTTCGAGTACCTGACAAAATAAAACGCGTAAAAATAACGCGTTTATTTTATCTAAATTGATTCATTTTACTCGCACAGCAAATAACCTGAGTAGTAAAGCTTCAAGTGACGGGACTATTTCAGTGCGAAATTTTAGGGGGTAAATTGTTATTGATATGGCAGGATAAATCAACAACTATTTGGGCAGGAATTTGTTGGGTGAACCTGCTTTAGCTGAGGGTTAAGGCTCAGCCAAAGCAGGTTAGTGGTTATACTGTTTGTGGGTTGTCGGTATCAGACTTTATGTCTGCTGGCTCAGTGACAGGTGCATTTGGCTTACCTGGTTTATCATCATCCCGTGGAGTGTAATCACTGGGTGGCGTTGGCTTTTCGCCGCGCATAATTTGCTCAACTTGTAGTCTGTCGATAGTTTCATATTCGATTAGGGCTTTCGCCATCGCGTGTAAGATGTCGATTTTACTGTTGAGAATATCTTTTGAGCGGTTATAGTTCCGATCGATAATTGATTTTATTTCAGCATCGATCATTTCAGCTGTGCTTGATGAGACAGGTTTCTCTGAATGCCCTTGACCCAGAAATCCAGAGCCTTCCTCTTCAGTAAATGTCAGTGGCCCAACCTTTGAGGATAAGCCCCATTTTTTCACCATGTTGGTTGCTAACTCAGTGGAACGTTGGATATCATTGGAAGCACCGGTGGTAACAGAATCTTCGCCAAAAATAATTTCTTCCGCCAGTCGTCCACCAAACAAACTGGATAATAGACTTTCCAGGCGACGTTTGCTGTAGCTCAAACGATCCTCTTCAGGCAAATACATTGTTACACCCAACGCTCTACCACGCGGAATGATGCTGACTTTGTGCACCGGGTCATGTTCTGGTACCGATAAACCAACAATGGCATGTCCGGCTTCATGGTAGGCGGTGATTTCTTTCTCTTGTTCGCTCATTACCATCGAGCGACGCTCAGCGCCCATCATGATTTTGTCTTTGGCTTTCTCAAAGTCATTATTAAGCACAATACCTCGTCTTGCGCGTGCGGCAAATAGGGCAGCTTCGTTAACCAGGTTTGCTAAATCAGCACCGGAAAAGCCAGGCGTGCCTCGAGCAATTATTCCAGGATTGATATCTTCGTCACAGGGCACTTTGCGCATGTGTACTTTAAGAATTTGTTCTCTACCGCGGATGTCTGGTAAGGGAACGGTAACCTGACGATCAAAGCGGCCTGGGCGAAGCAACGCGTTATCTAATACATCAGGACGGTTGGTTGCCGCGATGACGACGATGCCTTCATTGCCTTCAAAGCCATCCATCTCGACTAATAATTGATTGAGTGTTTGTTCACGTTCGTCATTACCACCACCTACGCCGCTGCCACGTTTGCGACCAACAGCATCAATTTCGTCGATGAAGACAATGCAGGGTGCTTGTTTTTTGGCTTCTACAAATAAGTCTCGTACTCGAGAAGCACCAACACCGACGAACATTTCGACAAAATCTGAACCAGAGATTGAGAAAAAAGGCACTTCCGCTTCGCCGGCAATGGCTTTTGCTAATAGTGTTTTACCGGTTCCTGGTGAACCTACCATCAAAATTCCGCGTGGGATTCGTCCACCGACTCGAGTAAAGTGGCTTGAATCTTTCAGAAAATCGACAATCTCGCCAACTTCTTCTTTGGCTTCTTCAACGCCAGCTACATCAGAAAATTTTATTTTGACTTGTCCGGCTTCAAACGTTTTTGCTTTTGCTTTACCGAATTTAAAAGCGCCACTGGCACCACCGCCACCGCTTTGATTACGGCGCATGAAGTAAACCCAGACGCCTATTAAGATGATGAACGGCAGCCAGGAGACAAAAACAGAGCTCATGAAAGAGGTCTTTTCTTGTGGTGAGGCGGATATCTCAACGTTGTTGTTGATTAAGTCAGCCATCATGCCAGGGTCGTCTGGTGAATCTGTTTTAAAGGGCTTGTTATCATGCCCCATACCGTAAATTGTTTTACCGTCTATGAAAACCTTGCTTACTTCCCGGTCATTAACTTTGTTGAGAAATTCAGAATAGGTGATTGAAAAGCGAGGGTCGACTTTATTGCCACCCGATATATTGGCAAATATGATCAGCGCGATACCAAAAGCGATGACTCCTATGAGCATCTTTGCGTGCATGAAAAACTCCTCCAGTTAATGAACAACAGGTAAGGGATTAAAAAATTCCTTAGTATATAGATAAGGATTCTTTTTTGGATATCAAGTTCCAGAACCATAACAACCTTTAATACTGATATTTACAGCAACATTTGAGCCTGGTATGACTATTTTGACTTAGATTGTGCAATGCTGATAATTTGTGAATATCTTCCTTGAACGGAAATTAATATGTAAATTGTTGATTTTAAGTCGAATATTGGTTAGCTATTAAAGATACTATGTGTTTTGGCGTGGTTATGTCAAAAAAATTTAGTCATTCAAGTATTGATTGTTGCAGGGGATAAATCAACTTTTTTTAGTTTTTAACCATTAAGCCTGGATATTTTATGAATTATCCGGGTATTAAGTTGGTATATACGCAATGCAGGGGTAATTTCAAGTGAAATTACCCCTGTGGATCGATGGTTTAATACCTAATGTTATGCGGGTTTTGAGGTATTGCGGGTATTTTCTTCTACAACGGTGCTTTGCGCAGCGGGAGTCTCAGCAGCACTTTCATTCGTGTTTGTTGCTGGACTTGATGCAGGCTTAACGCTATCGGCAATATTTTCAAACAATTTGTTTTGTGCGATACCAAACTCATAAAGTTTGATGCCGGTGTCTAACAAAGTCTGGAATAAATTTTCGATATTATAAACGCTGTACAATAACCAACCGACAAGTGGGGCGGCAATGATTGTTGCAATTAAACCGTTTAGACCAACTAAGGTTAGGATGTCTATAATAGCCATTAGTATTGCGAGAGGAATCAATAACAAACCACCGAAGTAAAACGATAAAATAAGTGCAAAAAATACGATTACAATAAACTGTGAAACTTTTGCAATTCCAAAATTAAATTTTTCCATTAATGTGTCTTCTGTACGTGAAAGGGTTAATTAAACAAGATTGATTGTTAGTCGAAAGTCGAGAACTCTGTATAAAAGGGGTTTTCCGCAGTTGGCTTTCCATTCTCGGACAGGCTTCCTAAGACGCTCATCCTACTTCAAGCGACAATGCATAAAGCAGGTTTAGCATTGACTAAACCAAGCTATTATAGCCTGAGCATTGCTCGATTCCAACACCCAATATTATTGATTAAATATCGAACTATGCTTTTCGCGCCAATGTTGCGCCAGTTATTGTGCCAATTTTGTGGCTGCAGCGAATACATGCTAAATTTAGGCTAAATTCACGTGACTCACAGAGAAGAGGAAAGAATGTGTATGTGATTGCCGGTTATACCCTTGCGGTGTTAGTTGTCATTATTATTTTGCTGAAAATTTTTCGTACCTTGCAACAGCATAAAGCCGCTTCCAACATTGTGTTCGCAAAATATACGTTTTCTAAAATTGACGCGAAACAACAAAAGTCCGTTCACGAAAAAGCCAAACAACTGGTAATTGATGCAAAGACTAAGCACACTGGGTTTGCCAATGAAGTGGAGCGATATGGATGGTATGCCTTAGCGATGAAGGAGCTAGGCATGATGTCACTCGTGCCTGATAACCCCAGTTGGCATAAGATCAAAAATCCATACTTGGCTATTTTGCCCGGAAATTATTTGATTCGAGCAGTATCCTCATCGGTGAATAAAAATTATGGTATCGATATCACAGTAAGTGAGAAAAGAAATTATTGAAATTGTAAACTCACAATCGGAGTTCAAAGTTGTAAAAGTGCCACCTTCCACTACGAATGGTGACTAAACATCAACGCTTTATGTGAGTGAAATTTTTTGTGAGTAAAATGAGGATACCGAAAAAATTGTTGCGACTTGAAGATTTGTACAACCCCAGGTTATTTGCAATGCTGGTTATATGTCTCGCTTGTGCTGCTTGTACCGGAGGGTTTTCATTACTCAGTTCGCATTCAATAACGTTGTTTAAGGCCGATGAATCTATGGTTGAGTCGAAAGCTAAGTCGAAAGGTAGCGGTGACCTTTTTCGCGATCAATTGACGGATGGATCTCAGGGGCCAGAGATGATTGTCATTCCCATTGGAAAATTTTTCATGGGAGATGTTTCCAACGTGGGTGAGTACTATGAAAAACCCGTGCACAAAGTTTGGTTTGATCAGCCATTCGCATTAGGTAAAACGGCAATCACATTTGCAGAATATGATCAGTTCACCCAATCCACTGCACGCCCATTGGTTGATGATTACGGCTGGGGCAGGGGGCAACACCCGATTATTAATGTCAATTTAGAGGATGCACAAGCTTACATACAGTGGCTGAGTAAACAAACCGGTGGGCAGTATTACATACCCAGCGAAGCTGAATTCGAATATGCCAGTCGAGCAGGCACAACAACAGCGTATTACTGGGGTGATGTTATCGGAGTCGAACAGGCTCACTGCAATGCTTGCGGCAGCGATCAGGCAAAAAACCAAACCGCGCCGGTCGGTCGTTTTGCACCAAATGCCTGGGGACTGTATGACATGGCAGGTAACGTTTGGGAGCTAACCGCGGATTGCTGGAACTTCACCTATGCAGCAGCACCCACTGATGGCAGTGCCAGCAAAACCGGAGATTGCACCCGGCGTGTATTGCGCGGTGGCTCGTGGGGTGATCACCCACGAGATTTACGCACCTCTACTCGGCTGCGTAGTTATGCGGCAACACGCACCGTAGTGATAGGGTTTCGTGTTGCGCGGAAGTTGTGAACGATTCTAAGTAATTTTATCTCTCGGTAGTTTTTCAGATGAATATCGATTGAGAATGCTAAATATTTCTCCAAAAAAGTTTATTTAACCCGGGTATAGGTATTAGTCCAGTTAAAGCTATACGTTTGATCAATTGGCTGCCCGCTAACATTACCAAAAATGTGATAGCCATAACTTAAGCTAGTGGTGATAACCGTCCCAACACCACCGTCGCCTTCGACGGAATACTCTGGGGTAAATTGTGTGGTGCTATAGGTGATTGTGCCTTGTGTTGTGTTTACTGATTCGTTAATGCTTTGGCCTACATCATCCCATTGATCTTCAATGAATGCAGCTCGAGATAACGGAACGCTTTCGCTGTCAATAGGAAAGTTTTCAAGGAATTGAGCGCTTTGCTCATTGATAGTGTAAGTGAAGGTGACAACCCAGTCAGTGTTTTGCTCTAACGCAAACCATGCTCCGATATAATAATTGGAGGTATCAATTGTTTCATCAAACTGGATGTTGGAACCTGTGAAATCGCTGACAACAAAGTCATTGGAGCTATAGTCAATTTCAACTGTGTAGTCATTAAGTAGCGCATTAATTCCTGCTTCATTGGAATTGAATTCTGCGGTAAACATATCATATGTATTCGGGTCAATATTGTTGTTTTCAAGCGCACTTTTTAGATTTGCATTTATTGTTGCCATGGCTTTGGTTACATCATCGAGCGACCACCTAGAATCTGCCGCATTCCAATTATCAAAAGTTTCCTGTGGGTCGATATATTTAGTGATGAACAAGCCCAACGTAGTAAAAGGTGTTGCGTTAGCGATACCTGGGCCGGTGGAATAGGAGTACAGCGCTGCTTGAGTGCTATCTTGCGGTTCTGCTTTTAGAATATAGGGGCCAACCGCGCTTAGCATATCTATGGCATATTTTCCTTCGCTATCACTCGTGGTGGAGAAAGTTTTGCCAGTAGAATCGACAATTGTAATGTTGGCTTCCACCGGATCTTCAGCGGCCACCGTGCCTTTTAACGTACTGGGGGTATTGGGACTATTTAGAATGTCGGGTATTTTTTTCCCATCACCTCCATCGCCGCCACCGCAGCTCATGAGTGGGATTATTAAAAGCATTACAAGCAAGGATTGATGGGGTTGCATCATTCTTAAGCACCTTTTTAAAAGGGATAAAATTTGTATTTGCAATATTAATCTATATTGAATTCTTTGACTATTATTAGTTTTATTACCTAGATCCTGCAAGTGATCGTACTTGCGCAGTGCAAGATATTGATTCGTGGAGCAAATCAATATTTAAGCGCAATCCTTATTGTGATTGCCGAGAATAGTGATATTGCTCTACGGATCAAGAGCTTGTGCTGAGTAGGTGCGAGCACTTGCAGGATCTAGGTATTACTTAATTGACTAAAATACTAACGCACAATCGGACTTCAACGTTGCAATAGAGTCACCTTTCAGCGCTCATGGCGGCACATTTTCTACCGGCTTGGTCATCAATGATCATTTCTGTACCTGTGTGGGCAAGACCTAGAAAAAACTATCCAGTATTTTGTCGTAAGCGCGTTAATATATCTTGCTTGGCGCCACGTATAATCGACTCTCGATCGATTCCTTCTAAAATTTCTGCGACAATTTGTTTTGGGCCAAGTGTTCCCCAGGATTTTCCAGCGGCAAAATAACGGTTAGCGACCTGGCCAACGACATACGTACTATAATAAGCGATCGCACCTTGCCCGCCCGCGGTTACGACTGTCGAAAAACCGCCGGTGCCGATTTTCAAGGTTGATGAAAGTAAGTTGACTGCCCAGACAGTGCCGATTAATGCGAGCATTTGTGCGCAAATAACTTTAACCAGCGAGCCAGCTTCATTTTTTGTTAGCGGTAAGTCGTAAATGCGGCCTAAATGCAAGACCATGCTAACATCCAGTACTGCAGCAGCTAATAAGTCAGCAATCGGCACGGGGTTAACTGCCACTGCAACACCTTTGCTGATTGAATAGGTGCGAATCATATGGCCGGCTAATTCCTGGCGGACTTCAAGTATATGATTGGAAATTTGATCGCTGAAATTTCCCGCGAATAAACCGGCATTGAGCGCGGCAAGTGTTTTACCTTCGTCTTCTAATATTTCCCACAATCGAATTTTTAAGTTATTCACCTGAGGTGGTACTGTGCGACTGGTCTCGACTTCGTTACCTTGTGTATCCAGTGTGATTACCGTTTGTTCTCGTCCACGCGCACTGGTGAACAGAATATTCTTCGGATCGACAATGCCCTGGGTCAGCACCTGAACTGAGTTTTTTAACAGTGCTTGTTCATCTTTACTAAAACGATCTGCTTTGTTGATGATTAATACAATAGGACGATTTTGTTGGCTAATGGTAATCAGGGCTTGTTTTTCAGTGTTTGTTAAATCACTATCAATAACAAATAATATCAAATCGGAACGCGCGGCCAAATCTCGCGTCATCTGCTCACGAGATTCGCCATTCACTTCATTGAGTCCCGGTGTATCAACTAGAAACAGGCCACCTGAATTTGCCTGTTCCCAATCTGTCATATCAATCTCACGGGTTTCGCCGTGCAATGGGCTGACACTGAATTGCTCCTTGCCCAATAACGCATTGAGTAGTGAAGATTTACCCACGCTAACACGACCCACCGCTGCGATATGAATATGTCCGTGCTCAAGCTTGTCTAACATCGCCTGCAACTGGCCATAGTCCTTCGCTAGCGACTCCCTGACTTTTACAGGCACCCGTTTGTCATTTAGTAGTTCTTGCAAACTTTCTTTGGCAATCGATAAGTGGTTATCACCTATATCGCCAGATTCGTGTGTTATCAAGGCTGTGTCAGTGATGTTGCTGCTACTATTATCAGTATTATTACCAGTGCTTATACTAGTGCTTACACTAGTGTTACTGGTATAGCGCGAAAGTCCGCTCTGACTAATTGTCGTTTTTACTTTTTTGTCTAGCTGCAAGTACAATTTTGACGAAATCTGTTGTGCCTTTTTCCAAATTTTCACTCAGTGTCTCCTGAAAAACTCGTGCAGCCGCGGCCGGTTGAAACTCACCTCGGCTTGAAAGTGTTCGTACGAGCGTTTTTCCTAATGTGTCAAATATCAACCCATAAGCGGTGGCATGTACCAGGCCGCCAGCCAGTGTGCCAACGCCTGGAAAAGCTTTTAATCCATTGCCAGCAATAGCGAGTATTACGGGTATGCTTTTGCCAACTTGTGCCTGTATCAGCTTGAGAAATGTATCAATGTCAAAGTCGCGCACCGGCACTTTGTAAACGGCGCAGATCGCCTTAACCATGCTGGTGCCGAGGTAAGCCTGGACAATAAGGTCAGTGCCGGGGGTCACTGCCGCCATTGCACCAATAACCGCTCGTTTCGTGTAGGTCGTGACGATTTCATTGGCACGTTTGTTTTGCTGTTCTGCTTCCGCTTTATCCAGATAAGAAGAGGCGAGCACAAATACCGCGGTATCGCGCAGTTGATCCAGGGTACTCTCATGGCTATCAATGGTGCGTTGAATCGCTCGTGTTAACTGCGATACATCTGCAGGAATGGGCCGCGATATTATTTCTTCTGCGCCGTTTGCCTGAACTCGCACCACTGACTCTTGTCCACCAGAGCTAATCATTACAAGCTCAATGGGAGTGTCAGTGGGTAATTGTAGTTTCAGCTTACTACGTATTATTTGTAATTCTTCGTTGCTGTAAACATCGCTTTTATTGAGTGCAAGAATGGTAGGTTTATGTAGCTCAGATAGCAAGCTAAACTCCTGATATTGCGTGCGGCTCAAATCACCATCACAAACGTATACTACAATGTGTGCTCTTAGCGCCTCATCACGGGCTATTGATGACAGCTGTGATGAGTCCACTTGTTCTGTACCTGGAACATCAGAGAGAATCAATTGATCCCCCGCGCTGCTCTTCCATTTGTAATGGGTGATTTGCTGCGTAGTTCCGGCAATATTGCTAACGGAGGCTTGAGCATCGGGCATTATGGCGCAGATAACCGAACTTTTCCCCATATTGACTTCACCAAATACTGCAATGTAGATATTGCCTGCAGCACGACGCTGTGCCAGTTCAGCAATTTCTTGCTGCACATGGCTTACATCGAGACCGTCTTCAGTGGCTTTTTTAATGCGCTCTTCAATAATGGCTTCTGAATAAACCGGTACTTCTTCTTGTTGAATCTGTTTCTTTTTGCGGGGAAAAACCAATTTCAGCACGATGATGACGCTGAGCGCGGTAAATGTGACCAGGATACCGGCAAGTAAAATTTTAAACCAGCCAGGGCGGTTTTGCATGCTGTCCCAGACACTGAGCGCTGCTTCGGTTAGATATAATCCAGCCGCCGCCGCAATGAGCAATAAAAAAACAAAGGCAAAGCCAATGATTAAGCGCATATTCTTTTTAATATCTGCAATCCTTTAATAACAAACACCAGGCTTCTACGCAGGTATTTTAAATCTGTTGACTGATAATTCACAATTTTAGTTTAGGAACGCCGCCACTATCCATTATTAGGTTGGCGACATACGTGCGCACAGATTGTCAGTGATAATCATTTACACTCCCAAACTGAGTATTTTGCGAACAAAGCGAAGCATAATTATGCGGGCAATCTAAGCAATAAGGAAGCGTTTGTGTTAGAAAAAGTAAAGCAAGTGACGATTGCAGCGCCGAGCCGGATTTTACAGGACTACAAAAATCTGAACGGTTATTTATTGATCACCTATAATGGGGGGGAATCTTGATAATATTCTTTGAACTCACAATCGGAGTTCAGACTATTTCCCGTTATCAGCGCTCGTAGTGGCAAGGCCTTATCGAGAGTGTTGGCAGCAGGGATGCTGCCGTCAAGCCTACAGGGATGTATTCACGGCGTCTCTTGGTAAGGTTTTGCTGCTACGGGTGCTGGAAGGAGGCACTTTTACAACTTTGAACTCCGATTGTGAGTTTTGAAAACGACTGCCGAATAGGATGACGAATTATCAACCGCTTCATTTGTCATATTCCGCCATTATGCACCGTGGAGTGATCAATGATACCGCTCCCATTGATCTATAGATACAGTGGTATATACTCCGGCCAATTAAGAAAACTCACACCCTTGACGACTTTGCAAAATGAATTAGACATTGAATTGGAAATTGAATAAGTAACATGCGAATACTCCATACCTCTGACTGGCACATTGGTCGGCAATTCCATAACGTCTCTTTGCTTGAAGATCAGCGACACGTGCTGGATCAAATTCTAGCTACTGTCGTTGCGCAAAAAATAGATGTCATATTGATCGCAGGTGATATTTATGATCGCTCAGTACCACCCGCTAATGCGGTGGCCTTGCTGGATGATGTGATAGATCATATTAGCCATCAATTGAAAATTCCTTTAATAATCATTTCCGGCAATCATGATAGTGCTCAACGTTTAACATTTGGCGCGCGGCAGTTGGCTAAGAGTAATGTCCACATCATTGGCCAACTCGCCGTTCAAGTACAACCCATCATTCTCAATGATGAACATGGTGAGGTCGCGTTTTACGGTATTCCTTATGCTGATCCCGCTACTGTGCGCGACCAGCTGGGCGGTGATGTGCACAGCCATGAAGCCGCCATGCAAGTATTAACTGAACAAATAAAACAACATAACCCAAGCTCGCGGCGTTGTGTGGTATTGAGCCATTGTTTTATCGACGGTGGTGAGGCGAGTGATTCCGAGCGTCCCTTATCGGTTGGTGGCGCGGATAAAGTGCCGTATGAATTGTTTAGTGATTTTGATTACAGTGCCCTGGGGCATTTGCATGGCCCGCAATTCAAAGGCAAAAAAAATATTCGTTATTCTGGTTCAATTCTCAAATATTCCTTTTCCGAAGTTAAGCAACATAAATCTGTCACTGTGGTGGATATGGACGCCAATGGTCAATGTACGATTGAAAAAATTCTGCTTAAGCCGCTGCGAGATATGCGTATTATTGAAGGGTGTTTGCAAGACATCATCGCTGATGCGAAGAATGATCTAAATCCCGAGGATTATTTGTTAATACGCTTAATGGACAAACATGCTTTGTATGATCCGATGGCAAAACTCCGCAAAGTGTACCCCAATATTTTACAGTTGGAAAAACCCAACCTTAGTCAGGCAGGGGAGCGTCAGTTACTTAAACGGGAAAATTTAAAAAAAGGTGAGTTGCCGATGTTCCTGGATTTTTACCAACAAATGACCGGTGATGAATTGGTACCGGAGGCGACCAAGATCGTAGCTGATTTGTTAGATAGAATTCATCAAGGTCAGGAGCAGTAACATGCGGCCAATTTTTTTGCGCATGGCCGCCTTTGGCCCGTTTGGCGGGGTGGAAGAAATCGACTTTACGACATTAGGCGATAACCCCCTGTTTTTGATTAACGGTCCTACAGGTTCCGGTAAAAGCACCATACTGGATGCTATTTGTTTTGCTTTGTATGGCGAAACTACCGGCAATGAGCGGGAAGCCAAAGAAATGCGCTGCGATCATGCCGACCCCGCTACATTAACTGAAGTGAGTTTGACGTTTGAATTAGCCAGTGGTTGTTATCGAATTACCCGAATTCCTGATCAGCACCGACCCAAGGCAAGAGGGGAGGGTTTTACGGAACAAAAAGCCAGGGCAGAGTTATATAAATTAGAAGATAGTAAAGAAACGCTCATCGTTGCACCCAAAGTCACCGAAGCCACCACCGAAATCATAAATTTGACCGGCTTGAGCGCTGAGCAATTTCGCCAGGTTATGGTCTTACCGCAAGGCAAGTTTCGCGATTTGTTACTCGCAAAATCCGAAGAACGTGAAGCCATCTTTCAACAGTTATTCCAAACCCATGTTTACAGCAGTTTACAAAATACCCTGCGTGATCAAGCTAATGTGTTAAGCGGGCAAATAAAAGCCGTTCAAGTTCAGCAAAATGCGTTGCTAGAAGCGCATGAACTAGACAATCATGAACAATTACTAGCTGAAATGCTAGCGTTGCAAGAACAGTTGAAAGTCCAGGCGCAAAAAAAGCAACAGGCTGAAGAAAATCTCAAACAGGTGCAAGCTACGCAACAACAAGCATTGCAATTGTCAAAGGACTTTTTGCAACAAGCGCAGGCAAACACCCACTTAATTGAATTGCAGGCAAAAAACGCGGAAGTAGAACGACAAAAAACGAGGCTTGATAAGGCTAAAAAAGCGCGGGAAATAGCGCCATTATTTCAAGAAACACAAAAACAAAAAATGGCCCTGGAAAAAGCGCAGAATTTAACTCGCGCGAGTCAGCAGGACGTTAAGAATGCCGAAAAGCTATTACAAACGCTAGAGGCCGAAAAACAACAACTACCGGAAAAACAAAAAACACTGGAGCAACTCAATGCCACCGTGCTTGAATTGCATAGCTATCGCCAGCGCAGTCAACAGCTGCAAACCGCCCAGTATAATCTGCAACTAGCGGATAAAGATGCTATTGCCAGTCAAACCATGTTGGCTAAGCAGCAGCAGAAATTGACAGCCGCTAAAAAACTTCTGCAGGAAGCAGAAGCGACCCAACAAACACAAAAAATTGC
>CALZHW010000062.1:17401-20820 GCA_945787125.1 uncultured Ectothiorhodospiraceae bacterium | reverse complement strand
TTGCCACTGCGGGCGATGGAAGGTGGCACTTTTGCAGTCATCGAACTAGGATGGTGAATTTTATGTTTTAAACGCCAAACGCACAATGTCGGCTAGAGACTTTGCGCCCAATTTTTCCATAATTTTGGCGCGGTGGGCTTCAACGGTTCTGCTACTGATGTTTAATTCGCTGGCAATGACTTTATTCGGCAAACCCTGAGCTAGTCGCTTAAACACATCATGTTCTCGTGGGCTTAGCTGAGCTAATCGCTGAGCGGCTTTTTGTGCTTCTACATCTGCATTTTGGTTATTGATTTGCTTCTGCAGGCATAGATGTATTGACGTTAGGAGTGTTGCTTCATCAAAGGGTTTTTCGATAAAATCGATAGCACCAGCCTTCATGGCCTGTACCGCCAAGGCAACATCGCCATGTCCGGTCATAACGATAACCGGGAGTGAATAACCCTGCGCGCTAAGTAGTTGCTGCAGCTCTAACCCGCTTATCTTCGGCATACGCACATCAACCAGTAAGCAGCCTGCACTTTCAGGATTGCATTTTTCGAGAAATTCTTGCGCACCAGAGAATACCTCCGCCCTTAGGGCTTTGGATCTCATCAACATCGCCATTGATTCACGAATGGCCTCATCATCATCGATAATGTAAACGGTAAGATCATTGTATAAAAAACTCATGCTGCTATCGCACCCGGCAATGTAAACCGAAAGATAGCGCCTTGAGGTTTATTTGATTCTACCCAGATTTTCCCTTCATGATCTTCGATAATCGAGCGACAAATTGATAATCCTATTCCCATGCCATTTTCCTTGGTGGTGAAAAAAGATTCAAACACTTTATTTATGTCTCTCTCAGTGAATCCTGGTCCAGTATCCTGGGTAATAATTTCAAGTTGTTCATCCTCATTCAATTTTGTTTGAACAGACAATATCCGCAAATGCTGCGTATCCTCAATTTCACTCATGGCCTCGATAGCGTTACGCATCAAATTCAAAATAACCTGTTCAATTAAAATCTTGTTTACCACAACTGGCGGCAGGCAGTCTGCTAATGTCAGTTTGATATCGACTTGATTTCTGCGTGCCTCAGAATTAACCAAACTACTCACAGCTCGCACCAGTTCATTGATACTTAAAGGCATACGCTGTACGTCTGTTTTGCGCACAAACTCCCTAATATTGCGAATAACATCACCCGAACGCATTGCCTGTTCTACTATTGCGTTCAATCCTTTCAACAAATCTTCTTGAGTGCTTTGACCGGATTCCAGTAAATTTATACAGGCGTTACCGTAGTTAGTAATCGCAGTAAGCGGTTGATTAAGTTCATGAGAAATTTCAGTTGCCATCTTACCCATATCACTAAGCCGGGCGCCATGGGCGAGCTCTAACATCAGTTGTTTTTCCTGTTCCTCTGCTGATTTACGTTCGCTGATATCTTTAATCAACGCGAAAAAACCTTTTACAACTCCCTGGTTATCCTTATCTGGAATATAAGAGAAATTAAAATATCGTGCTGAGTCATTCTTAGAAGGTACACTAGTTTCGAAGTTTACAGATTGCCCAGATAAAGCGAGTTTAATATAAGGCAGTATTTCTTTATATAAAGCACCACCCACTATCGAACATACTTGCCGTCCGACTAGATCAACATGGGGCAGATCGAACCAATCATGGTAGGCCTTGTTATTAAAGCGATAGCGGTGTTCAGAATCAACGTAAGCAATCAGTACTGGCAAGTTATCTGTAATCAGGCGGAGTTGCGCTTCACTCGCGCGCAGCGCCTCCTCTGCTTGCTTTCGTTGGGTGATGTCTTCCACCACCGCAATGTGTGAGTACACTTCTTTACTGGTATTGCGCAGTGGGGATACAGTTAGGTTAACCCAAACCACTGAACCATTTTTCCTGATATAGCGCTTCTCCAGCAAAAACTCATGGATCTCGCCATTCATCATTTGCTGCATTTTATCCAGGTCTGATCGTAAATCTTCTGGATGCGTGATTTTCATGAAATCGAGTGACAGCATCTCCTCACTCGTATACCCCACGATGTCACAATATTTTAAATTTATTCGTAGAAACTTTCCGCTATTTGATTCAATAACGGCCACGCCCACAGCAGCTTGCTCGAAAACTGCCCGAAGGCTTTCTTCACTTTCTCGCAGTGCGTTTTCTGCTCGTTTCCGCTCGGCGATTTCTTTTCTTAGTTCACTGTTTGCAGTGGCCAATTCCGCAGTGCGTGTTTCGACATTTCTTTCCAGGTTGTCATTCGCTTGCTTGAGTGCATGCTCGGCTTTTTGGCGTTCAATGGCATACTGAATCGTTCGAGGCAATAGATAGTGATCTCCTTGCCCCTTGACGAGATAGTCCTGCGCTCCACTTTTCACGGCTTCAAGCGCTTGTTCTTCATTGGAAAGACCACTAAGTACGATGATAGGCACACCATGGTTGGCGGCACACACCTGTTTAACGGTATTCAATCCATGAGAATCAGGCAGGGAAAGATCAAGCAAGATAGCATCAAAGGTCTGGGTGGCAAGTAATTGCAAGGCCTGGCTTAATCGATTCGCATGGATAACATTAAATTCAACGTCCATGGTTTCTGTTAAAGCAATATGCGCCAAGCGCGCATCAGCGTAACTATCCTCTACCAATAATACATTAATCATTGTGTGTATTTATCACCGGAGAGTCTGGAGTAAATTTCCATGAATTTAATGTGGTAAATTTATGAGCCATCGGTCCCCAATATATTCTGTAAATAAGTATCATACAAGAGTCGGATTAAAATTAATCTGTATATTTCACAGCTGCTTAAAAGTATTTGACACACAATTACGTAGTAATACGAATAGTAAGAAAAGCTCAGAAAGGTAAAATTGAGATGTTAACTGGAAAAATGAAATTATGCTGTAAATTAAGCCAGTTTATTTAATAAATTGGTCATCATTGAATGGGATAATGTAAGAAATTTTTAGTAACTATTCAGGAGGAATTAATGCTAAATCAACGCGAAACCTATCGTGAACCTAAAGAAATTGTTGTTCGTCTATTCGTTAGCGGTAATTTGATATCTTCGGCTCGAACTCTGGATGTTACACCAACTGGCATGTTTGTCAGGACAGGTCTGTTACTTTTTCCGAAGGGTAAAACAATAGATGTGGTTTTTGATGGCGAGAATCATAAAAAACCACATAAGGTTTCTGCGACGGTCATACATCGTTCATTAAAGGGCATGGGGCTTGAGTTCATATACCAGGATTCTGTTGATCATTTACAGACTCAACGTTTCCTGGCAAAGGAAATGAGTTGCTGTCAAAGTTCACATTAAGCAATCAGTTTTTATTTCTTGGTTGTATATCGTACGATTTTTTAAGTACCTGTTTGAAATCACTCTTTGAAGTGTCTCATTTATAGAATTGTGT
>CALZHW010000062.1:0-17301 GCA_945787125.1 uncultured Ectothiorhodospiraceae bacterium | reverse complement strand
TAATTCATGAATTATCCGGACTAGTTGAGCAATCAATTGTTAAGGCTATTTTCTTGATGTTAAAGAGGACTGATCATGGAGCTAAGAAGTTTCGTTCGGCGAAGTATAACGATGAATGTCGCGCTCTGGGTTGATGATTCTAACCTTGTACAAGGTGATGCTCTTAACGTTAGCCGAGATGGTATTTTTATGGAAATAGACCCGAATAAATTAGAAAACCAAATTGATTTTAAGATCAGATTTGAAGCACAACAGAATGGTGTCAATGGACATTATGAAATACCTGCTAAACTGGTGCATTTATCCAGGCAAGGTGCTGGTTTTAGTTTTCTAATATCTAATCAATTTGATTTTCAATTTGCACATCATTTGTTGGGACAAAAAATATTAACTGAAAGCCGGGCCCCATTTGTGAGTGCTCTTAATAGCATCTAAAATATTCTTTTACAAGAACAAGATGGCTAACGATGCCTATCGTGGAATATAACATCACAATCCTTTATCAACCATAAATACTAAACCTGCATCCTAATATTCTACCTCTCGGGCAAGCTCCTATAATAACCGTTTATTTCAATTTTTCGAAATATTAGTCCAGTCAATAATTCCTATTAAATCATGTTTAGCGGGAATTTTAGATTGAGCTATTCCAATCTAAATGTGCTATAAAATAATTTCAATGGACACAAAAATAAGAGCTATTAATTTCATGATTAGTGCGGCCAATGTTTGATTTTCAGCAGCATGAGGGTGCGTTTCGCCAGCTACTAGACTCTGCAGCAGACACTGTGGTGGTGGTTAACAGCAGTGGAATCATTGTTCTCGCCAATTCAGTGGTGGAGCGAATGTTTGGCTTTAAGCCAGAGCAGTTGATTGGCAACAAAGTAGAGGTGTTATTACCTGAAATGTACCGAATTGGCCACGAAAAATTACGAGAAGGTTATTTTGAACAGCCAAGCGTGCGTTTTATGGGAACGGATTTAATTCTTCACGCGCAGCGTAAGGACGGTAGCAAATTTCCGGTAGAAGTCAGTTTGAGTCCAATTGACACCAAAAATGGTTTGTTGGTCACAAGTTCCATCCGCGATATCAGCGACCGGATTAAAATCCAGCAAGAACTAGAGCAACATGTCCGTGAGCTGGATCGTTCCAATGCGGAACTAGAACAATTTGCCTATGTAGCCTCGCATGATTTACAGGAGCCCTTACGGGTAATCGCCAGTTTCGCTCAATTACTGGGTCGACGTTACCAAGGAAAATTAGACAAAGACGCTGACGAATTCATTGATTATATTGTCGATGGCGCGTCACGAATGCAAGAGTTGATTAATGATTTACTCACTTTTTCACGGATTAGCAGCAAAGGTAAGGAATTCGAATCCACGGATTGTAATGTTGTTTTACAACGCGTATTACAGGATCTGAAGTTCGCTATTGCGGAAAACAAGGCAGACGTAACCTGGGATACGCTACCGACAATACTCGCGGATGCCTCTCAACTGGGTCAGTTATTCCAGAACTTGATCGGCAATGCGATAAAATTCCACGGCGAACAGGCTCCGTGCGTACGTATATCCGTCAGGCAAGAGGCTGATGACTGGGTGTTCAGTGTGCAAGATGATGGTATCGGTATTGAGCCTAAATATGCCGACAGGATTTTTTTGCTCTTTCAACGGCTGCATGGAAAAGAAGAATATAAAGGCACGGGTATCGGTTTGGCGATTTGCAAAAAGATTGTTGAACGGCACGGTGGGCGTATATGGTTGGAATCACAGCCGGATCAGGGTGCAATATTTAAATTTACTATTCCTAAGGGACGTGTATGAAATTAATTGGACATCTTGCGCTCATATTTAGTCTGTATTGGCACGTTCTTCAATCACAAAAGTGCAGGAATAGTCGTTCTATTTCGAGTTTTTTTGATTGAAGAACGTGCCAAGACGGGCTGAAGATGAGATGTAAGATGGGTAAGTTATTTCATACACATTCCTAAGCCAATCATAATGAACGGAGCGATAAAATAGTGACTAGCGTACAGCCGGGACAAAGTTTCAAGATCTTGTTGGTGGAAGACAATCCCGCTGACGTTCGGTTAACTAAAGAGGCTCTGAAGGATGCAAAAATGCATCATGAGTTGCATGTCGTCATGGATGGGGTCGCGGCGATGGACTTTCTTCATCGAACCGGTGATTATGCGGATGCACCTCATCCTGACCTGATTTTACTCGATTTGAATTTGCCCAAAAAAGATGGCCGCGAAGTTTTAGAAGAAATAAAAATGGATCCTAATCTAAAAAGAATTCCGGTCGTTGTTTTAACAACTTCGCGTGCAGAAGAAGATGTTATCAAAAGCTATAATTTGCATGCCAATTGTTATGTCACAAAACCTGTTAATCTCGATCAGTTTGCCAAAATAGTCTGCAGCATCGAGGACTTTTGGCTTACTGTGGTTAAATTACCCTCATAAGTGAGGCGATAAAGACAACCGAATAATCAAGGTGCTGATTTTATGAGCAAAAAACAGATCAAAGTGCTATTAGTCGAGGATAATCTTGCTGATGCACGTCTTGTAAACGAAATGCTTATCGAGTCAGGGCAAGATAACTTTAACTTTCGAACGGTTGGACGCCTGAGTTCTGCGCTCAATCTCTTAAATCAAGAAAAATTCGATATATTATTATTAGATCTCAATTTACCTGACGCTCATGGATTATCAGGATTAATTGAGGTGCAAACTTTAATGCCAGATCTACCGATAGTAGTGCGCAGCGGATTCGATGATGAGCAATTGGCTCTGGACGCAGTTCAGAGCGGAGCACAGGACTACCTGGTTAAAGGTCAGGAAAGCGGACCATTGCTTACACGAGCACTGCGTTATGCAATCGAACGCAAATGCAGTGAACAACGTCTTGCTTATCTCGCCCATTATGACCCGCTTACTGATTTACCTAATCGGGTATTGTTTCGTGAGCGTCTCAATCGAGCACAGCACCGTGCTAATCGGCATGCTTCTATGATTGCTTTATTGTTTCTGGATTTGGACCATTTCAAAGATATCAACGATACATTGGGGCACGATGCAGGAGACCAATTATTACAAGTAGTTGCTAAAAGATTAAAAAACTGTGTAAGAGCTGAAGACTCTATTGCGCACTTGGGAGGCGATGAATTCACTATTATTTTGGAAGATATAGCGCATAAGCAAGATGCGGCAAATATCGCACAGAAGATCGTTGAGGAAATGGCCGAAGCCTTTTTACTAAATGGTAAAGACGTTTTTGTTAGCGCTAGTATCGGCATAGCGATTTATCCAGGGGATGGTCAATCACCTGAGCTGTTAATTAAACATGCAGACATGGCCTTGTACGCAGCGAAAGAAAAAGGCCGTGGCAATTACCAGTTCTTTGAAGAAAAATTTAATCGTGCTGTTGCCAAGCGCTTGGCGATGGTGACATTCCTTCAGCACGCATTGGAACGAGACGAATTTGTTTTGCACTACCAACCACAAATAGACCCGCTGACAAAAAAACTATTGGGACTAGAGGCATTATTAAGATGGCAACATCCTGAATTGGGATTAGTGCTACCAAAAGATTTTATTCATTTGCTGGAAGAGACGGGTTTAATATTTTCTGTGGGGGAATGGGTGTTAAATGCAGTTTGCAAACAAAGCAGTATATGGCAAGCCGCCGGCTTGCCTCCGACTCAGATAGCAATTAATTTATCGGCACGACAATTTCAGCAGGTTCAATTAGCAAAAATTATTAAAAAAATACTGGATGAGACAGGTATGGACCCGCATAACCTGCAGTTGGAAGTGACAGAAAGCTTATTAATTTCTAATGCTGAGAAAACCATTTCTACTCTATGTGAATTGCGCGATACCGGTATTCACATTGTCATGGATGATTTCGGAACTGGATATTCATCATTAAACTATCTACATCGTTATCCATTCGATACCTTGAAAATCGATCGGTCATTTGTGCAAGATATTAGTGGTAATGCTGAAACTTCAGCGATTATTCCAGCTATTATTGCCCTGGCTCATAGTCTGGGTTTAAAAGTTATAGCGGAGGGTGTTGAGAATGAGCAGCAATTATCTTTTTTGTTGAATCTAAAGTGTGAGGCCGTGCAAGGATTTCTATTTGCTACTCCTATGCCTTCCGAGCAGTGTGGGGCCTGGATAAAAAATCATCAAGAATTTAAAGAACACCATACTTTGAACGCTGTCTGCTAAGAGGTATTTCCCATCCTAAACGCCATAGGTATATCAGGTAACAAAGCTATGAATATCTCACAAGCTATCAAGAACCGTGCATCGACCCGAGCTTTTCTGGATAAACCTGTTTCACAAGAAGTTATAAAGTCTGTTATTGATATTGCACGGTGGGCACCATCGGGGGCTAATTTGCAACCGTGGCGAGTTGTGGTCGTAACAGGCAATACCAAACGACAAATCAGTGAGGAAATTATTGATGCCCGTGGAAAAGAGTTAAACGAGCATCCTGAATATCAATATTACCCTGAAGAATGGTTTGAACCCTATAAATCTCGTCGCTATAAGACAGGGTTGGCGTTGTATTCCGCTTTAAACATTGGGCGTGAAGACAAAGATAAAAGACAGGAAGTTTGGAATAAAAATTACCATTTTTTTGATGCGCCAGTTGGTTTGTTATTTTTCCTGGATAAAAGGATGGGGCAGGGTGCTTTGGTAGATATGGGTATATTTTTACAGAGTATCATGTTAGCAGCACTTGAATTTAACCTGGCAACCTGTCCGCAAGCATCAATTGCAGATTACCCTGATGTAGTCCGAAAAATATTGTGTATAGATGAGAATGAACTGTTGTTGGCCGGTATGGCATTAGGTTATGCCGATATGAGTAATCCCATAAATCGGTATCGTACTGAACGAGAGAGTGTTGAGAAAATACTGACATTTTACGATTAGACTAGAGGTTATCAAATTATTGTTTGATATTATAACTCACAATCGGAGTTCAAACTATTCTCCATAATCAGCGCTCGTAGTGGCAAAACCTTATCGAGAGTGTTGGCAGCATGGATGCTGCCGTCAAGCCTACAGGGACGTATTCACGGCATCTCTCGATAAGGTTTTGCCACTACGGGTGCTGGAAGGTGGCACTTTTGCAAGGTTGAACTCCGATTGTGAGTTATAAGACTACAAACGGTATGTGATTTGGAATGCTGTAGTCACTATCTGAAATTTTTTATTTTTCGGTGTCATCATATCAAGTCGTAATGCAGCATTCCAATGTGTTGAGATTTGTTGATTCACTATTGATGTTGCTACAAATTTGTAGTTGTTAGACTGTGGGTAGTATTTGCCATTATATGGGATGTGCCTTATTCTATAATTTGTTTGGAAATTAAAAGACGCATTTGCTGTAATAGCCAATTTTCCCTGGTAACGAATTGATTGTTCAGTGTCAAATTTATCGGAATATCTGGCCACATCTTGCCATCGATATCGATAAGAAAAAATATGCTGGTAAGTTCCGAATTTTTTGTTAACTGTTAACTTTAGACTTCGCCGTTCACCGTTGCCGTATTCATCGGCGTTTAAATAACTTTCCTGCCTTCCGTTGCGCTGAATATTTTTATTAATTATTTCTGAATCAAGTTTCAACCTCAGTGAATTGTCAACACGCCACAGTATTGATTGCCGCATTATCAAATTTAAACTATTGTCATTCTTATCTTCCGGATTTATTTTAACTTGGGTTTGTGTCGGATTTCGCCAAAGATCAATTGTTGTGCTTGAATGGATCAGTGATTTCTTCTGGGAAAAAGAAAATTTCACCCCTTGTTCACTGGGTTGACCTGACCCCGGAGCATAATGTAGCGCAGGTTTTGTTGGTGTATAAGGATTTGAATAGGCATCGTTGAAGTATCGCATAGCAATGTTGATAATGCTTTCTGTGCTGATTTTTTTCTGCCATTGAAGATGTGCGGCTAAACCTTTGTCATTAAATTGCGATATTTCAGTATCAATATTGTAGCTGCCACGATATTGATAATAAACGCCACTGGCATGTAAGTTGGCTGCATTCGGAAACCTTGACTGAGCGCTAAATTGGCTCATTGGCGCATCAAGCAATAGTTTCAGCTTTGCATTGTAGTTAACAATGCCCAACCGATGTTTTGCGATTTGGAGGGAAAAGTGTTGCCCAATAAGCTGCTCACTAATAGCATCTTCTAGAGTAGCATGTTCAATCTTATTCCATGCATTTGTTTCATTCCGTAGCTGGTTGGTAAACCATTGCTTATTTGTGTTGCATTCATAGGGGCCGACTTGGGAGTTGGTATTGTTGCATTCCCCAAGAATAGATGAAACCCATTCGTCTGGCCCGTACTGCAGATTGCTTTGAACTATTGCGAGTAACTGCTGAGAGCTAAAAAGAGCAATGTCAATAGTTCCCGAACGTAGTTTTTTTCTATATTGATAGGCTATTCCTCGTAGTGTTGATGCACTTTCTATTTCCCCCATAATATATGATATTTTGTAAGGTTCTTTTAGTTGTATGCCATTCGGTGAAGACAGGTTTGAGTTGTCGAAGGTCAGGCGGGAGCCGAATCCAATGGCATAGTGACCCACGATCCAGTTAATACGTTTTTTTTTCTGAGCATAGATTCTGTATTTATCGAGTGTCGGAGAGTTGTTTCGCTTTTGTACGTTGAGAAATCCATTGTTGCTATTATAGGTTGCATAGAGTTTGTTGCGATTTGAAATAAAAATGTCAAATTTGATAGAGTTGTCAAATTGGTATTGGCTCTGAGTGATATTTTGGCTACTGGTGTGAAGACTTTCTGCTGTACTACCAACTGTATTGCCGGTTGAATAGAGTGTGATATTTTGCAAACGAAATTGAGATTTATTATCTATCGGGTCGATAGGATTGAGCGGGTTACCCACATTATGCCAAGCATTTAAAATAGTATCATCGATATCATTAGCTGCTGCACATTGACCTGTAAATAAAATCGCCAGATAAAGACTAAGTGTATAAGTAGCAAATCTGTGCAGATGTAATATTTTTGGCTGTGCTATAAGTGATATTGGGTGTCCAGCCATTATCCTAGAATCCGCAGTTGAGCAGGCTGCAGTGACTCACCGGAAGGGTGAACTGCGGTGCAGTTGAACTATTTAATAAATTCATAATGCTATATTGACCTGTAAACGTTCAACTGCGGAATCTAGGATTAATCAGTAAATTGAATAGTGATGTATTCGCCGGGATGAATGAAAAGACAGTGTGTTAGATTGTTGGCTGATTTTTCAATGGGTTCGTCGAATATATGATGATCAAGGATTTTTGCGAGCTGATTCAAGTTTAGTGTCACTGGAGTTAATGTTTCCAGATAAAACGTCAAATAAGATTTTGCATTTTCATCTTGCATGGTTTCAGAAAAGTGAATTCTTTCTTGTAGTTTTAGCCATTGAGTTTGATTGAACGGTGTTGTTTCGCATGTTTCTTTTTCCATTTCCTGAGTGTTTGCAGTATTGGCTACGGGTAGTAAACGATTATTCTCACTGAGATAAAATACTTGTTGCCCATTGCAAAGGCTGCCAATTGTTTCTGCGGAGTCCAGACAGCGTGTTTGGCGTCTGCCAGATGCTGTCTGTTCGAGAGTTAGCTGATCTAACACTATGTTTTTGTAGGAAACGGTCAATAGACTCGATTGATTAAGCAATTTTGGCCCAGTGGCCAGGCTGAATTTCGCTGGTTGAAATTTTTGCTCTGGTGAATTCGACAGCAATAGTCTCAGCAATGAATCTTCGAGTAAAAGACAGTCAGTCGAATCTATTTGCCATTCTCGGCTTGTATTATCTGTCAAACTTTTTTGTTCAATAGTTAGTGAGTTTAAGTCAATCAATTCTTCAGATTGGATTTTCAGAGTTATCCACTGCCGATCGATATTTTCACCGGCAGGATAAACTAACAGCTCCTGAAAAGTGATTTGTGGGGTATTTATGTCGAGCATTGCATGCTCATTTGTTTCATCGGAACATCGCGCTGTATCACATGTGGCGTTAGTTTCACCGGGAGAAATCGGGTTTTGCATACACCAGCCAGATGTATCTAGTGATTTCTGTTCAAGTCGAATCTGGTCCAGGGCATAACTGAATTGTTGGTTTTTAGTTATTTTGTAGTTAACACTAGTGATTAGCGTATCTTTACATTGAAGACTTATCACACCCGTTTTATTTCTTATTTGCAGATTATCGATAAGATAATCAGGCTGTGTGGTGTATCTATTGCCAATAACAAAATAGGAGTCAGGTGATATTTTAATGTCACCCAATAACGGCATTTCATGATTGTTTGTGCTTATAAATGCCCGATTTAACTGGATCGTTCGATCGCTGGGGTTATAAATCTCAATCCAGTGTTGTTCTTCTGCATTGTTAGAACGGTAAACTTCAGTGATTAAAAGTTCGTGTGTATTAATATTACAATTATCGGCAGTAGGTTCCCCATCTACTTTTTCCGCACACGATAAAACTAACAAATAGCTTATTAAAAGAAGTATGTGGTAAAAATAAGTTTTGCACATAATTAGCCTGGTATGAGTCTATAAAATATAATCTGTCGCTAGGGAAAACTTTTCTGTCTCTTAAGTAAATCACTGTTAACCAATTTTAAGTATGATCCAAATCACACTTACTACGCTTCAATGTTGTCTTTGTTGTAATTAAATGTATTCAGTTTATTTTTATACGGTGACTGCCATGAACTCTGAATGTAAGCAACTGACAGTTCAGCTCGAAGGTTGATGAGCCGTTTTTCATATTTTTTACGCCTGTATAACTGAGCCAATTAATTTCATTTCAAACTATTGGCTACCCAGTAACTAACTTACAAGGAGTATTGTTATGATTTTTGAACAGAAATTACCAATTATGGCAGCATCACTTGGTCTGGCCGGGTTGATGTTTGCAGCGCCTGCATTTTCCGTGGGCAGCGGGATTGAGTTTGGTGTTGATGAAAGCACAGTGCCTGGTGCATTTGCGCATAATTTTGAGTCTGATAGCATGGATTTAACGTATCATTCATGTGCCAGAATCAGGTATTCGCAAGATAATCCAGGCAATAATGAACAAGATGTTAGTTTACGTGAAAAGGGCTATTTTTGGATTTCTTCATTTCAAGATATCGATAGTGTTGTGGATTCGCAAATAAACTACTTTCTCGCTAACGGTTACCATATCTACGGGGTCTATGAATTTGGTGGGCCACGAATTGGTGCATCAAGCGAAGGACCATTGGGTGAACGACGTGCTTATCAAATTCAAGAGGGTAATATGACGCTATTTGTCGATGTCCAACAGGATACCCAATTAGGATTTCAGGGTTGTCAGGTCGCCTACACAAATACTCAAGATGATTGGAAAATTGGTGAATCGGTTGATGTGCTAGTAGGGGAAAAAAGCGAGAAAGAAGGACTTAGCAATGGTGACTTTGAGGTTGTTTATGCAAACTGGAGCTGGCTCATTCCTGATCCTTTGGTTCCCGTGGGTGGTATGAATCTGCTGCACTTTAACGCAAATGTCACCAGTCTCGGTGGGGCGTTAGATCAAAATCATCGGCCTGAAGGTTCGGGTAATTTGTTTTGGCGTGTTGATTAATGGGTGCCGGTAATTCATGCTAGTAATTATTTCAAAGTGTAGCTACAAAAGCGAATCCAATTTTATTGGATTCGCTTTTGTCATTGTATGCTTGTTTGTATCTCATCACGGCTTGAACAGGGAAAGGAAAAGGTAAAAAAAAGGAGCGAATTATCGGCCCATCGAGAAGATTGACCAAAGTAATTGATAAGCTATCGGGAGGAGGGAGGGTTTTATCAATTAGCGGTCAATTAAAACTTGTAGATCATGCCTAGCGATAAGCCAGTTAAATCTTTGCCGATAGATTTGTATGATTTATTCTAGGAAACTTCATAATCTATGGAAACAAAGTGCTATTTCTTATGAAGGTTTAGCCCGTGTGGGTGAACTTTTTTAACTAATAACTCGCAATCGCCGTTCACTAAGGCTTTGCCACTGCGGGCGAGTGGAGGGTTGTACCTTTGCAATCATTGAGCTCCGAACTTTGAGTAATAATTCACCTAAGAGCCTACGTTACTGTTAAAAAAACGTAACACATTTTTGCCTGCTTTTTTGGATTGATACATGGCAGTATCAGCGTTCTTAAGTATTTGATGCAAGCTTGTTCCGTCTTGCGGGAACAGAGAAATGCCTATGGATGCAGAGATACAGAGGTGTCGATCATTAATGACAAAAGGTGAAGAAAGCTGTTGCAAAATTTCTTTGGCGACATGAGTAACGGCTGCAGAAGTTAATGCCTCGGGCAGTATCACGGTAAACTCATCGCCACTGAGTCGAGCAACCGTATCACTTTCGCGTGTGCAGCTAGTGATACGCATTGCCACTTCTTTTAACAATAAGTCACCGACATTGTGGCCAAATGTATCGTTGACCTTTTTGAAATGATCCAGATCAATGAACATTAATGCGCCCTGATGTTTGTAGCGGATGGCATGAGATATAAATTGCTGCAAACGATCGTTCAATAAGCGCCGATTAGGTAGTCCAGTTAATACGTCAAAGTTTGCCTGATGCCAGATTTTTTCTTCTGTTATTTTTCGTTGGGTAATGTCCTCTTCGATGGCAACAAAGTTTGTGATGATGTGATTGTCATCAAAAATTGGCGAAATGGAAACCTGCTGCCAGTAGAGTTCGCCATTTTTTTTGCGGTTGCGGAATTCACCTCGCCAATTTTTACCTGATTTGATGGTGCGCCATAAATCCTTATAGAGGGACTTTTCAGTTTGACCTGATTGTAGAATCTTGCTGTGTTTTCCAATGATTTCGTCTGCGCTGTATCCGCTGATTTCACTGAACCTCGGATTGACATATTCGATGATGCCGTTTTGATTGGTTATGATGACCATTAACGGGCTGTGCTCAACCGCGCGCGAAAGTTTTTTTAAATCATCTTCCATTTTTTTACGCTCAGTTAAATCATAAAACACACTGATGTAATTTATAGTCTCATGTTGTGAATTTTTAACCGCTGTAATGCTCAATAGCTCCGCGCAAACCCCACCGTTTTTTCGTCGACTCCATACTTCACCCTGCCAGTGGCCATTTTCTCTTAATGAATCTCGCATAGCACGATAAAATTGTTTGTTGTGCCGACCAGACCGCAGAAAACCTGGCGTTTTATTCATTACCTCATCCCTCGCATAGCCGGTGGTTTTGCTGAAAGCAGGATTGACTTGGATGATGTGACCTGCGGCATCGGTGACCATGAGTGCTTCCTGCATGTGTTCAATGACCTGTTGATCGCTATACGCAAGTTTTTGTATGCACATCTTGGTATCTGGCAATTGATTGAGCCGTTTTTTTAACTGATTCTGGGTTTGCAATAAGGCCTTTTGTGTTTGCTCTAACTGCACAACTGATTTTTCCCAGACGCTACGCATATGATCTGCCTCAAGTACTTGCTGCTTGAGATGTTGGTTCTCAATTTCCAGGTTCGCTAGGCGTTTTTTAAGGCATTGATTGTCAATAATCATGGGTGTGGCTGTCAGCTCAGATTTGGGTGAAGTTTATTAAAAATGGGAATGCACCGATTAACTCAAAACATGATGCCAAAACACTCGATAAGGTCTTGCCACTGCGGGAGTTGGTTATGGGGATAATTTGAACTCCGATTGTGAGTATTAAGTTAACGTCATGTTTCCGCTATTTATGCAATAATATCGCTAAATTTAAGCAAAAATTGCGCCGTATATGTCTTGGCGAAAAGGGCATTGATGCATCACGAGGAGGGCTTATTAAGCGATAAGCGCGCTGATTATGGGAATAGTTTGAACTCTGATTGTGAGTTAAAAATAATAATAAGCACTTAGCTTATATGTCGGATCAATTTTGCTGAACCCGAGTTGTTCAGCATTGAATTGAAGGCTTATATTTCTTGTGACGCGCAAACTTTGCGAGATATTACTATAATAATTACGAGACATTTCCCCGAGTAAACCTGCGCGGTATTGCAAATAAGCCTGTAACCTCCAAGTTCTGATCGGTTCGCTAATCAGCCCAATTTGGTAACCAAGTGCAAGTCTGTGGTTTTCATTAAGTGGTTTGCCATAAGAGATCTCGCTTTCGGCGAAGCCATATAACAAAGTGGCATTAGAGTCTTTGCTCAGGCGGTAGCTTAAACCCGCACCAAGATCTAAGTAGGTTAATCCACTATTGGATGCCTTGTTTAAGAAGCCACGCTGCCAGCCGGAACGCAGTCGCCATGAAATATTATTGAAAAAAACATCTCGTGGTTCCAGAGAAACAATATCGAGTACGGTAACTGAATCGAGAAATGCATCACGAGTTTCGTGATTAATTTGAAACCTGATGTCCATGAATTCCAGTGCGGAGCTGGTTGTGTAGCCATTACTGGGATCCAGTAGATCGTGGTATGCAGGGCGCCAACTTAACTCAGTATATAACGTCTGATTCTCAATAATTTCTCCAATACCTGCTCGCGCGGTCTTATGTCCATGGTCGGAGCGAATTGTCGGCGGGGGAACGGTAATAGTTTTACTTGAAATAGGTATTTTTGCCCGTCTTAAAAGAATTTTCTTTTCTTTTTTGCTGAGTGAGCCATCATTGCGGTTGCTGCTTTTAAATTTGTCATACCGATAATAATCATTGAGTAGGTCTAATGCGATTGCTTGTCGTTCAATGGGCAGGGCATCGATTTTTGTTATTGAAGGTTCCCATTTATTTTCAAACGCGGCTAATACGAGCTTATTTTCTGCATCGTCTAAAGACTCTCGTCTTTCGCTAATTACTCGTGAACTGGATGGGTAGTATTTTACATCGGCAACGAGGTTGCGTTCAGCCAGGACACGTATTGTATCCACTGGTATCGTCCAGGTTTTAAATTCGTTTGTGAGTGGTTGTTCGGGAAAGATAACATCTAACAATGAAAGTAAGTGGTATGAACAGTTTTCGGTGAAAAAGTAATAATCAAAATAGGATGGTGCTAATTCATAATTGAACGAGATTACTCATTGCAGGCTAGAAAACACTAATGCTAGGAGCATTTACTTAAATAATTGCGCGTAGCTTCTAGTGAGCGTAGACTTAGTTATAGATGTACTGTCACGAAACTATAACGATATAGATGTGCTTATTGATATCGTTACAAGGCCTTTTAGGTGAATTTTTGTTCTATAAAATTCGAGATTAGGCTATATTGGGGAAATGAATTGAATATTACTACAAGGAGATTAATTATGTTCAAGAAAATCGTATTGGTTGCTGCGTTAATCAATCTAACGGCCTGTGCCGGTCTTCGAACCACTGATGATACTTACTCCGCCCATGCGGAAAGTTTCAATATTCTATTTTTTCAGATACCTGGTGGAGATACTCAGATACGAGCTAAGGAGCTTGTGCCCGAGGGAGGTGAAATAAAAACTATAGACTCAGCGCCTAAAGATATTACTTCATTAATAGGTTTTATAAATCGTTTAATTGGTATTGATATTACAGTTATAAATGGAACAATTAATAAAAAATAGTAAGCCCTAATAAGTTACGCTTCGGCTGACATAGAATGGTGCGGGATACGGTACTGGGTTTGCTTAACATGGTCAGATACCCTATTAAGTTCTGACTGTTGTTTCTCACGCGCAAGCAGAATTCTATTTTTAGATTAGTGTGAAATAGGACTTCTCAAAAGGAAGTGCTAGAACATGAGGTAGCTTTAGGGAATTAATATACATTGCAACGTACCTTGATGCATTCTTAAAAAAAATGTTCAATCGGAAGTATTTTAATTCTTGCGAGACTCAGGTTTTTGAGAAATAAAAATATCGTTTTAGTTTTTTATTAGTACGCAAGTTTCGGAGTTCAAACTATTTCCCGTAATCAGCGCCCGTAGTGGCATGGCCTATTAGATAGAGTGTTGGCAGCAGGGATGCTGCCGTCAAGCCTACAAGGACGTATTCACGGCATCTCTCGGTAAGGTTTTGTCGCTACGGGTGCTGGAAGGTGGCACTTTTGCAACTTTGAACTCCGATTGTGAGTTAGTACTAGGTATGCAATGCATTTCTTAGCGATGCAGTTTACGCCGCACCATTCAATTGATAGTGATTTTCCGCTTTACCGAGTGACTTTATTAACAAGGACTCTGCCGTCATATTGGCAGGCTGCTGAATGCCCATGAGTTGCAGTACAGTTGGGGCAATGTTTGCGAGCCCGCCATTATCTGTTAACTGCCAGCGCTCTTCATCGATCAGCAAGCAAGGTACCGGGTTTGTGGTGTGCTGGGTATGTGGCGCGCCGGTTGTGGTGTCGAGCATTTCTTCGCAGTTGCCATGGTCAGCGGTAAGAATTACGGAGTAATCTGCGGCTTGCGCTGTGCTTAGCAAGCGGCCGACTTGTTCATCTAGCGTTTCTACGGCTTGAATAGCCGCCTCGAGTTTTGCCGTGTGACCGATCATGTCACCGTTGGCATAATTCACCACGATAAAACCATATTCATTGGAGAGTATTGCGGCGGTGACCGCGTCAGTGACTTCGCTCGCACTCATTTCAGGTTTTTGATCATACGTGGCTACTGCAGGGGAAGGAATTAATTGGTGCTTTTCTCCGGGGAAAAGTTTTTCATGCCCACCATTAAAAAAGTAAGTAACATGGGCATATTTTTCGGTTTCGGCACAATGAAATTGTTTAATGTCGTGTTCACTGATGATTTCTGCCAATGTGACAGCCGGTTTTTCAGGGCTGTAAGCATAAGGTAGATTATGCCGTTGGTCATAGGGCATAAGGCAGGTTGTCGTGGGTAAAGGAAAGTCCCCGCGATCAAATCCGTCAAAATTTTTGACTGAGAGTGCCGCACTCAGTTGTCTGGGTCGGTCTTTACGGAAATTAAAAAATACGATTTGGTCTTCGGCGGTCAGGTGTTGATGTTGTGGCAGGCTGGTGGGCACAATAAACTCATCATCGATTTTATTTGCATAAGAGTTCTCAACGGCTTCTGTTGCTGAATTGGCTTTCTCAATCCCTTTTCCCACTATTAATAATCGCCAGGATTTTTCCGTACGATCCCAACGTTGGTCACGATCCATACCGTAGTAACGACCCATGATTGTGGCGATGAAGCCATTGGCTTTTTGCAATGCCGGTTCAACTTGCGCGACATACTTTAATGCGGATTGCGGTGCAGTGTCTCGTCCATCGCAAATCATATGCAAAACCGGTTTTACCGCGTAACGTGCGCATAGGTCGATAAGTGCGAGCAAGTGATTTATATGGCTATGCACCCCGCCGTCTGAGACCAGGCCGAGCAAATGTAAGGGGCGTTGCGCAGTTTTCGCTTTTTTTATAGCGCTGAGCAATGCAACATTATTGAAAAATTCTCCGCTCGCAATGGCATCGTTTAACCGCACAAGATCCTGGCGGATAATGCTGCCACAGCCGAGAGTAAGATGGCCCACTTCTGAATTGCCCATTTGCCCTTCGGGTAGGCCGACTGATTTTCCGCTGGTCTGGATCAGTGTATTGGGCCAATGGGAAAAGTAGGCATCGAGATGCGGCGTATGGGCTTTTGCAATCGCATTGTTTTCGTGGTTTTGGCTGTAGCCGAAACCATCGAGAATAATCAGCAATACTGGTTTACGGGGAATGTTGTGCATTGTGGTTTGCTTCATCCTGATGAATATTTAAAATAAATTGTTTTGCAGTAAGTCATGTGTGAGCGAATTTAAACATTAGAACATTACGAGAATATGTCAGAACCGTTGCATGACAAACATGTGTTACCGATTTATGACTCAAAATTGGAGTTCATAGCAGTCACTGCGGGCGGTGCAAGGCGGCACCTTTGCAATCGTCGAACTCCGATTGTGAATTATAACAGTCAAGTCTTATACCAACTCGTAATAGATAATATATTTTTGGCTAAGTCCATGTTTTTGAAAATATTAATAATATTATGTGGCAATACAATAATAGACAGATTTGCCCCACTATTGTTCAATTTGTTGACGTATGTTCGTCAATGGTACGTTGTTAATGTGTGCAGCTAATAAATTGTGATATCGAATTGCCGGCTAGATGATGAGTTCATATTAAGTGTAAGGTTAACTTGCTGTTGGCTTGTGCCGGAAATTGAAAATAGTAATGTATTTGCATCAATAAATTCAAAAGCCACTATCATGCCTTCAGGGAAGCGGGTTGCAACAGACTGGATCGTATCGAAAGGGGAGTTGGGTACAAAATAAAAAGCGGTTGAAATAGTATTTTTAATATTTAAACGCGTTGTTTCAGCGGCAACTTTTACTAATGGATAAGCCAGTTTTCGGGTGGTAAATTGCCAGCTTTTGCTTGCTGCTGATTCACCGTTGATGGTGTAATTAACTTCAGCCCGATAGGTGCTGTTCCAATCTAAACGTTCGAGTGGAAACAGGGCAAACTCAAGGGGTGATAATAAGTCGCCTGGGTTAATGTTTGAATGAGTGCCAAGCAAGCGGGTCGGTGATACCTCTGCGCCACTGTTAGCAAATAACATAAAAGAATTGAGTGTGACTGTTTGCACCTGCGATGGATTAAATTGCACGGAAACCGGATAACCGGATACGCCGTAGTCTGGTAACGGATCAGGTGTTTCTTCAAAAAATACAGGTGAAATATCAATGCCGTTGCTTGCTGGCCAGGTGATTATTGTGGGGTTTTTCTGTTGATTGGTCGCAGCAACGTTGTCATAGATTTCAGCATTGATGCGAAAGCTATTTTCCAAGCAGGTGCTGGTATAATAATTACCATTTCCTGTAAACGATTGACCGCCACATAAGTTGTTTTTAAAACTGTTAGCCATATTGTGTACCAGTACGCCATTAGAAGTGGTGGTCGCACTGCTAAGCGAGGGCACATAGCTAATACCAATTTCGTCATATTCGAAATTTAATAAGGTTAGGCGATGATATATTGCACTGAACAACCCGTCAATCGCGCTTTGAAAGGAGTCTTGTTCGGCAATGCCCTCGGCGACATCCCGACTGAGGTATCCTGCTGAATTTGCGCGATCCGCTGGAGTGATGCCGCTAAAGCCGTCTAGTCCCAGGGTCTGAATGTGCCCTTGAGCATTGTTAGTTAACAAATAACGAGCATGGTTGTCAGCAGCGGACTCTAACTGTTCATTGGCCGACAATAAACTTAATCCGGCAGATTGGCGTAGGTGATTGACATAGTCATAGGCGTCA